>JAYVUJ010000552.1:0-5762 GCA_043788035.1 Ferruginibacter sp.
AGTAAAATTACAAAGGCAGCTATAAGGAAACTATCCTGCAAAGCATAATGTTCCGCCACTACCTGCGTATGTTTTTGCAGGTAATAATTAGTGATAAAAGTATGTATAACGCCGCTAAGCGCAATACCCAGCGAGCCACCAACCTGTTGCAGCAAGCTGTTCATTAAAGTGGCAGAGGCAGTTTGCGCCGCCGTTACGGAATTTAATAAGGCAGTAGAAACAGGCGCCACTAAAAAACTCATGCCCACCCCTCGGATAAGCATTGGCAGTAAAATCATCCAAAGTGCGGCACCAACTTCTATGTGCGCAAATAATACAAAAGAAACGCTGACTATCAAAATACCCCCAACGGAAATATTCCTTATCAGCCCTTTATCAGCCATCCTCCCTGCAAATGGCCTGGTCACCAGCATCATTAATGCGTTAGGCAATAACAATAAACCAGATTGTATAGCGGTATAACCAAGCAGGCCCTGCAATAAAAATGGCAGAAAAAACATCCCACCAAATAAAGCGATTGAACGTATAATAATGATAAAAGCTGCCTTAACAAAAACTGGCGATTTGAAGACGGACAAGTCAATTAACGGCTGCTCTTTTTTAGCAGAACGAAGGAATAGCCGCAGCGATACAATGGTTACAATAAGCCCAGTCCATAACTGCCAGGAGCCAGCGCCGGTTTTTGAAATGGCCGATACCGAGTATTGTATAGCGATGATGAAAATAGCGAAATAAATGTAGCCGCCAATATCGAAAGCAGGCTTGCTATTAGGCTGCAGCTTTAAAAATGTAAGGTTGCGGATAGTAAAGAATATTACCAGTAAGCCGATTGGGATATTTACCCAAAAGATAGATTGCCAGCCAAAATAATGCGTGAGCACACCGCCTAAAGTTGGGCCTATCGCTGGCCCCATTACATTGCCAATGCCCCACCAGCCAATGGCGCTGCCACGCTTTTCTGCCGGATAACTTTCGCTAAGTATGGCTAATGAAACCGGTGATATAACACCACCGCCAATTGCCTGTATAACTCTTGCTGACACCAGCATGGGCAGGCTTTGGGAAAGGCTGCACAATACCGAACCGATAGTAAATAAAGCAACCGCTCCTAAAAAAAGATTGAAATAGCCAATGCGTTTTTTAAGCCAATTAGTCATGGGGATGAAGAGGCAAAAAGAAATCATGTAAGCCGTTACCACCCACTCTATATCCGATATTGCTACATTGAATTCTTTACGCATTATGGGCAGCGAAACATTTACGATGCTGGTATCGATTGCCGCCATAGATGTTCCCAGCATAAGGGTTATAAGTATCCAGTTACCATTTTTCAAACCAAAATTATTTATAGGTAGTAATAATAGTAGGCAGGCCAGTTATAATTTTTATGGGTTGATGGCTGTAATTCTAAACACTTTGCCTTCCTGGGCAAACCATACTTTTCCACCACTGGTCATGGCACCATTTTGGTTACGGGACAACTGGTTAAAATTGAGTGTTGCAAAAGATAATTTTACTTCTTTTGTAAATAACGAATCATACTTAGCGATAGCATCCGCTCTAGTCTTGATGGTTTTGCCTAAAGGATATTTTACTACCGCTGCAAGGCTATCCTTATCATTGAGTACAATCCATTGCTGCAATTTTTTTACAAATAATTTCATCCCTTTTACATTGGTAATGCCCGCATTTTTCCACGACGAAGGTATGCTGCCATTAGAAAAAACAGAATCATCTTTCAACTCATCGGCAGAAAGGGCGCTCACTTCAAACTTAGCCGTAGACGTATCTACCGGCACCCAATCCATAACATTGGCTTTATTGGATTCTTTAGGTGGCTGCGTGCAGGATAATGCGATAAGCGATATCAGTGCAAAAGGCAAAATGTATCTTTTCATTACAGTGGATTTCGATGTTTTATGGAATAAACATTCAAGCAATGAAATATGTTTATTTTTAAGTTGGGCAAATCAATATCTTAACATACCTCTACCCAGCCCTGTTGCAAGGAGAGTGAGCTTGCCTCTACTAAACAGAAAGTACTTTTAAAAATTTTATAGTTCATAAACAAACGCTCCAAAAAATTTATCATTTCTCACAACAAATACGCTAAAACCCTCCTTTGCATAGCAATAGTACCGGCACCGCACCAACAAAAAACAATAAACCAAAAACTAAAAAATTTACACACTCTCCTCCTTCTCACTCATCAAATACGCCTTAATAAATCCATCCAGCTCCCCATCCATTACCGGCGCAACATTGCCTACTTCATAATCGGTGCGGTGGTCTTTTATCATTTTATAAGGATGAAAAACGTAACTGCGAATCTGGCTGCCCCACTCAATTTTCTTTTTATTGCTGTTGGTAGCGTCTAATGCTGCCTGGCGTTTCCGCCTCTCTTCTTCATACAGGCGGCTCTTTAACATCGCCATTGCCTTCTCCCTATTTTCGCCTTGTGTACGTGCCTGCTGGCATTCTACAATAAAGCCGCTTGGCTTATGTGTAAGGCGCACAGCGGTTTCTACCTTATTTACATTTTGCCCGCCGCTACCACCACTCCTAAAAAACGCCCACTCCACATCTGCCGGGTTTATTTTTATTTCAATGCTGTCATCAATCAGCGGGTACACATATACACTGGCAAAACTAGTATGCCTGCGGGCGTTACTATCAAACGGGCTGATCCTTACCAGCCTGTGCACGCCACTTTCTGCTTTTAAAAAGCCATAACTAAATGGCCCGTCAAATTGAAAAGTACAAGTTTTTATGCCCGCTCCATCGCCCCATTGCCAATCCAGTTCGGTAACGGACCAGCCTTGTTTTTCGCCGTACATGCGGTACATGCGGGCAAGCATTTCTGCCCAATCCTGGCTTTCGGTACCGCCAGCGCCACTATTTATTTGCAGCACCGCAGGCAACGAATCCGCAGGGTCGTTCAGCGTACTTTTAAACTCCGCTTCATCAATAGCCCCATTGGCTTTGGTGTACGCTTCCTTTACTTCTTCTTCGGTGGCCTCGCCTTCTTTCCAAAACTCAAACAGCACGGCAAAATCATCTACCAACAACACTACGTCCTTGTACATATTTACCCAATACTCATTTACTTTAGTTTCTTTTAAAATGGAAGTGGCCCGGGCATTATCATCCCAAAAGCCTGGTGAAAGCGATAGTTGTTTGTCGTTGTCTATTTTAGATTCCCTGTTAGCGACGTCAAAGAAACCTCCTCAAGACCAGCACACGGTCTCTCATATCCTTCAAATGTTCTGTTGTCATGGCTGCAAAAATAAGGGCTTTTTTTTATCGGGCAAAAGGATTGTGCCAACAGCCAAATTAGCATTGTGAGAAAATTTATCTTTTTTAAGCCGGCATTTTTTTAAATACATTTTTTGTGTGGGCCAATACATAGCTACCATGGGCTTCACAGGCGTCGCACTCTTGTACATTAGTTCTTTATTAGGCTTTTACCACTATGCAGGTAAAAGCGGAGACAATTCTCTTCGCTCCATCCATGGTGGGGCACCCTTTGGGGGGTGGCCCACCATGGATGGAGCCTTTACCGCGTATGCATAAAAAATAATCAAGCCTTACAAATACTGGTCAATGCCTTTTGGAAAAAAGATAACACTGGTCCAGCCATACTTAAAAGAATAAAATAATTTGCCGCAAAAGTTTTTTATCTACCTAAGCACGGTAAGGTAAAAGGCACCCGGCTTTCTCTCAACCGCCAAAAACATTCCTCTGCAAAAACTCATTCCTAAACTTCCCATTTGGGTCATATTGAGCAACTAGCTTTTTAAAATCTCCCAGCTTTTCAATGCGGCTATCCAATACGGATGGCGATATGGTAAACACTTTCGCCCAATGCGGAAGGGCATTAAAGGGTGCCAGTTGCGCTTCTACCAAAGGCAATAATCCCATCACAATATCCGACTCAAATTTCCAGGTAGTGTGCAGGGCTACGCATTTTCTTTTATAACAAGGGCTCATCCAAAAATCGTCTGCATCAATGGTGCGTATCTCAGAAATAAAGAGGTGCGGCGTTATTTTTTCATGCAATGTTTCCATCGCCATAATGGCTTCATACGCATGTTCCAATGGTACAAAATATTCTGCCTGCAACTCTTCGCCGGTACTTGGTTTAAAGCCCATCCTAAAATGTGGCATGCGTTCAAACCATGGCCCAGGCACGCCCATTTGCTCCGTACTATTTTCGGCAGATTGCCCTTCTATCGGATGCATATTTTTTGCGGCCAGCTTAGCGCCAAACAGTTCCGCAGGCGGAGGCATATCCTCTGGTTCTGCCTTGCTTTTTATCCAGACTTCATTTATATTTTTATTGCTCCAGTCTGTAAAAAGGCTTACGCTGTAGCCCATCGCCTCAATGGCATCGAAGTTTTTTTCAAGCGCCGCCATGGGTAAGTTGCGGTACACATATTGTTTCATATTGAAGGTTGGCAACAGGTCAAGCGTAAGTTTTGTTACTATACCCAATGCACCCAAGCCAACAACAGCGCCGTTGAACTGTTCGCCATCTTTCCTCGATAAATTTACCACTTCGCCTGCTGCATTTACAAACTCAATGGCCGAAATACCCGTTGATAAATTACCGTTTTTTAGCCCACTGCCATGCGTAGCAGTGGCGCAAGAACCTGCAACCGTAATATGTGGCAGCGAAGCCAAATTGTGCAACGCATACCCATTTTGGTGCAGGTAAGGCGCCAGGTCACCATAGCGCATGCCAGCTTCGATAGTTACGGTATTAGCTGTTTTATCCAGCAATACTACCTTGTTCATTTCCTGCATCGAAACTTGGTTCTCGGTACTGTCGGCAATCTCATTAAAACTATGCTGGGACCCAAGCGCTGTAAGCTTATCGCACTTTTTTACTATAGCCTGTACTTCTTCCAAAGTTTTGGGGTAATGCACATTGCCTGTGCTATATTCGAGGTTGCCTGCCCAGTTTTTCAAATATTCATTTTTTATTGTCGGCTTACAACTTACAAAGCGGCTGGTAGCCGCTCCAGCTGCCAGGGCTGACGTGGTTTTTAAAAAGGTTTTTTTTCTATGATAACGTCAATAAAGTAGTAGCATTGGTTAGGTAATAAATATATGGTTTTTTGTTTGTGGTTTATTTTTTTGTTTGCTGTTTACAATAAAGTATACCGCAAGTATAGCAAACACTTAATTGGCTAATCACTTATGCACCAATAGTTCCAATCCTTGATACAATGCGATTATGTTAAGTGCCGCTCCGATTTTTTACCTTACAACCAACCCCGCTCCAAACGAAATGAAAGCGGCAGGACTTATTATCGCCAACCAGGAACTAGCATTTCATGATGAATAAAAAGAAAAAAGGGCTACCCACTTAGCTATTTTATCAGGCGGCCTAAAAGCACAGCAGGAAGAATTACGGCAGACAAATAACGAGCTAAAAGAAAAAGCGAAGCAGCTTATTTTAATTTCAAAATATAAATCAGAATTTTAGCGAATATGCCGCGTGGCTTGGGCACACCTTAAAATAGCCTGTTAATACTAGCCCAGCAATTATACAAAAACACGACGGCAACCTTTCGGAAAAACAGGTGCGTTATTCAAAAGTAATCCACGCCTGTAACGACGGGCTGGTGATGCTAATAAATGATATCCTTGAGCTTTCTAAAATAGAATCAGGCATTATTTCCGCTGATATTACCAGAGACTAACGGCTGAAATATTTTAAAACTGCAAAAAGGACATAAAAACGCCAGGCATATACC
>JAYVUJ010000553.1:0-3221 GCA_043788035.1 Ferruginibacter sp.
ATCCATTTGCCGCCGTACATGTTACGCATCGGGCGCTTTAATCTTTCTGCGATGAGGTACATGGCAGGCACAATTATCAGCGTCATAAAGAAGGCAAATGCCAGCCCGAAAATAATTGTCCAGCTTAATGGTTTCCAAAACGCTACGTTATCGCCACCAAAGAAAATATGTGGGTTTAAATCGGAAAACAGCGTGATAAAATTGATGTTGAAACCAACTGCGATGGGAATGAAAGCCAGGATGGCAGCGAGTGCCGTAAGAAGCACTGGTATGATACGGGTTTTGCCTGCTTGTATCACCGCTTCTCTGGTCTTCATGCCGCGGCTCCTTAATTCGTCTGCAAATTCAATTACCAAAATACCATTTTTTACTACAATGCCCGCAAGCCCTACAATGCCTAAACCAGTCATTAGTACAGACACTTCCATACCGGTTATGGAGAAGCCAAGCAGTACGCCGATAACACTAAAAATAATTTCTGTAAGGATGATGATGGACTTGCTTACGCTGTTAAATTGTATTACCAGCACAAATAAAATTATCATCAACGCAATTACCAATGCGGCTGCAAGGAAGGTACCTGTTTCTGCCTGTTGCTCTCCTTCGCCAGTTTGCTTGATGGTTACGCCATCAGACTTTTTTGAAAACGCTGCAATGTAGCCGCCGATGATTTGGTTGACGGCTGTTGCATTGTATCCTTTGGTGGTTAGTACATTGCTACGCAGCGTTATCAATCGCTTTTGGTTTTTGCGTTTGATGCTGCCAAAAGTACTGGTAGGCTCTATCTTTACCAATGCACTGATGGGTATGTTTTTAATAGCGCCATTGGCTGATATATCACGGAAAGATACCCGCATGTTTAGTAAGTTGCTGAGGTCTTTTCGCTGCATTTCGTTGTTGCGTAATTGTATCTTGTACTCATCTTTGCCTTCCTTAATTTTTGATATCTCCCGGCCGAATAAACCGGTACGTATTGCCTGCCCAATTTGTGCTGATGATACACCTTGTAGTAATGCACGTTCACGGTCTACGGTCAGCGTAATTTCAGGATTGTTTAAATCTACATCCATCTTTAATTCTTCTACGCCGGGTACTTGTATAGAATCTAAATAGTTTTTTAAGTCAACGGCTGTTTTTACAAGCCCATCAAAATCTTCACTGGCAATTTCTATATTGATTGGCGGATCGGTAGGCGGGCCGCCGCTTTCCTGGTCAACACTAATTTCAGAGCCGGGTATGCCTTGCATCTGCGTACGTATTTGGTCCAGGAAGGGGCGGGTAGATACGCCGTGCCTTTTTTCAAAATCTACAAAAGAAACCTGTATCCGCCCGAGTTCGCTACGGGTACTCCTGTCGCCGGCTGCGGGGTCGCTGGCGCCGATGGCTACGTTGCTGATAACGCTTTCTACAATGGGGTTTGTTTTATTATGTTCCGGGTCTATGCCCAGTACTTTGTTTACTCTGTTTTCTAATAAATGGGTTATAGAATCGGTATATCCCACACTGGTACCTACCGGTAATTTTAAGTACACATAAATTTGGTTGGGATCGGCCTTTGGAAAAAATGTGATGCCGACACGGTTATTATCAATGGCTGCTTTAAATATAAATACAGATAAAATAAGCAAGCCGATAGTGCCTAGTAAAAGATGCACGGGGCGCCAGCCTTTTAACGCCCAGCGAAGTAAATTTTCATAATGCCCCAGGATGTAAGGAAGGGCATGGTTTTGAAAATAGTGGATAGCACCTGTTAAAAAATATTTGTTTAATACGATGAGCAGCATGAAGAATATAAGCAGGTTTCCTAAGAAAGTTGCGCCCAAAATATCAAGTAAAATACCAAGCCCAACAATTATCCAGAATAGCGGTTTTTTAAAAATATCCGATTTCTTTGCTTTTCCTTCCTCTTCGGGATGGTTCATAAAATCTACCGCAAATACCGGGTTCATAATAAAAGCAACCAGTAAAGATGCGGCTAATGTAAAAATGAGCATGGTAGGCAGGTACACCATAAACCGCCCTATAATACCAGGCCAAAACAATAGCGGAAAAAAGGGCGCCAATGTAGTAAGCGTACCTGCCAGTACCGGTATAAATACTTCGCCAGCAGCGGTTTTAGCAGCCATGTTGATGGTTAGCCTGCCTTTGCCTTCTACAAATATGCGGTGGGTATTTTCTATTACCACAATGGCATCATCTACAATAATACCCAGCCCAAACAGTAGTGCGAACAATACAATAAAGTTGAGCGTAACATGTGAGCCCACTACTAAATCTGCCGCAGGCAAAAACACAAATGCCACAAACATACTTAGTGGTACAGAAAGCGCCACAAAGAAGGCGTTGGTAACACCCATAAAAAACATCAATACAATCAACACTAAAATAAAGCCGATTATGATGGAGGTAACAAGATCGTTAAAAGATGTTTTTGTTTTTACGCTCTGGTCGCCGGTTATTACTGCTTTTAAATCGTTAGGATATAATACGCCTTTTGCTTCAATTACCGCTTTGCGTACGCCATCGCTTGTTTCAATAAGGTTTTCGCCACTGCGTTTGATGATGTTAAGCGTTACCACATTCTTGCCATCGAGGCGGGCAAAACTTTCTGAATCTTTAGTGGTATCTTTTATTACAGCGATATCTTTTAAATAAATAGGGGCACCGCCGGTGTTGCGGATCAATACCCTTTCTATATCGTATGATGTTTTGAATTGCCCTTTTAGTTGCAGGTTTCGTTTCATAGAACCTACATCCAGCAAGCCTCCGGATATATCCGCATTTTCTCTTGATACGGCGTTGGCAATATCATCGAACGTAACGCCAGCAGTTTGCATACGAAAATTATCTACATTAATCTGGAACTCCCGCTCTGGCGCACCAACAATATCAATACGGTTTATCTGCGGCAAATCTTCCAGCCTGTCTTTTAAATCATCGGCAAATTTCTTAAGGCGCATCATATCGTAATCGCCACTAAGGTTTACATACATTATTGGCTGGTCGCTTAAGTTTACTTCCAGTGCGGTAGGCGCTTGCGTAAGGTCTGTTGGCAGGTCCTGCTTGGCTTTGTCTATGGCATCTTTTACTTTTTGAAGCGCTACCTCTGTTTTTACTTTCGTATCAAACTCCACTACAATGGCAGAATAATCTTGCTGTGATGTGCTGGTGAATTTTTTTATCTTGGCACCAGTGATACCTTTAATTTGTTTTTCAATCGG
>JAYVUJ010000554.1:0-3910 GCA_043788035.1 Ferruginibacter sp.
TTTTTTCATGAAAAAAACTTTTAAAGATTGATTTTTATTTTGTTTTAAGATGTTCTTTTTTGTGTAGGGTATTCAAATAAATTTGCGTTCAAGGGTAGTTCTATAAATTATGCGTGTTGGCATCATTACAATAATTCCAGATTTTTATTGATATTAAAACTATCATTTTGGCTAAATAAATCCCCAGCTATTGTAACATCAATCTTAAGCATTGAAGGATGTGTTATGCCCTACCTCTACCTCGTTTGTGTTATAGATAAATGCAGAAATAGAAACAGGCTAGTTCATAATGGATATTGTATTTTCACTGGTAATTTTATTGGATAGTGAAGCAAACATTGCAAGTGTTGCTCCAGCTGATGGGCTTAAAGATGTATCGGAAGCACCCCAGCTATTGGCCTCCTTAACGGTAGTTTTAATAAATATTTTAATACTGTAATGAACAAACAAACTTCAAGCTTAATAAGCATTGCAGTAATAATATTTTGCTTGGTAAAAATAACTTTAGTCCATCTATTTGCCTTTGGCATGAACTTGTCATTTTTGCTGGCTTACTATGTATAAATGCGTTGATGTTTTACTGATGTAAAAAATATGTGCCTTTTAAGTTTACAGTTGTAAGAACAGGGGTGTACTAATGAATATAGCCTCCGCTGCTTTTGCGGGCAAAGGAGGCTATCTTACATCAATCCTTCATCATCCTTACATTTGCTTTATCATTTTTACTTATCAGCTCAACTTCGTAGATGCCACGGGTTAAATTGGCAGTTTGTAATTTTATCTGGTTTACCCCTTTTGTTACTGTCGCCTGTTTGCTTATTACCAAACGCCCTAAATTATCTGCCACTTTTATAAGCACTTCATCGTTTTGCAGGCATTCATAATTTAGTACTGCTTCATTTTTAACAGGGTTATAAACAAGTGTCAATATATTTTTACCGGCGGCTATCCTAACGCTTTTTATATCAGTATACAGGATAGTGCCGTTTATATCTGTTTCAGCTATTTTGTAAAATAGTACGGCACCTTTTAAAGCGATACTTTTTGTATCATCATACCTGTAGTTGAGCATTACATTGCTGTTGCCAGCGGCCGGCACAGTGGCTAAAGTTTCAAAATGAATGCCATCTAAACTTCGCTGCACACTAAAAGTACTGCTGTTAATTTCTGTAGCGGTTGTCCATTGCAATACCACCTTGGCATTTTGTACAGCAGCGCTAAAAAAGGTATAAGTTACAGGCAGTACTGCTAATGTTGCAGCACCCGCACCTCCGCCGCTAAAACTATTTACTAAAAACTCTGCCTGGTGCCGGTTGTTATCTAATGCAGTATATACCCAGCTGGTTAAAGAAGCCGTTGCGCCTGATGAATAATAGGTAACTCCTGTTGCACCTAACCAATTAACGGTTGGGTCTGGGTTGCCCCCCAACAACTTGTACATGCTTAACTGCGTGTTATTTACTATGGCACTATTATCACCATTTACATCGGTAAAATCCTGGGTATTATAATAGAATCTAACACCAACAGGCGATACCGGCTGAGAAGTTGGTGTGATGTTCCAAAAACGGTTCATACTGTAAAACCGATTATTTATTGTTATGAGCGGGCTTGCTACATTTACGCCATGGCTACTTCCGGCACCACCTGTTGCGGCTACTTTTACCTGAAAAGTACCATCGCCTGTTGTACCGATGTTATTGCCATTTTTCTTGAGCGATAACAAACGGATGTCATCGCTAAAATTGGCGGGTGTGCCGTTATCATAATAATAATGCGTCCACCCCTGTGCATCTGTACATTCACGGTTGGCTGATTTTTCATTGCTGCCGGCTGCCGGCACAGTTACTGTACTTGCATCCACTACGGTAATGGCTGCCGTATCCCTGCAACCATTTGCATTAGTTACTATTAAGGTATACGCCCCCGGATTCACAGCCAATGGATTTACTACGTTGTATGTTATGCTTGTAAACGGTGCAGTAGTGTACAAAGCCGTTATATCCGCTGTACCATTGGCACAACTTATGGTAGTTGATTTATCTGCCCCAAGTACAGGTTTATTTATGCTTATGTTTGGCCCGTTGCCAGTACCAGTTATTACAGGTGAAGATGAAATGATACGTGTTTGATAGCCCGTACCATTTGCAAGCGGATAAGGCAGTATGGCGCTGATACTTAATGTTTGTGAAAGCCCGCTTGTGGCAAAAGGCTTGGAGCCAATATTTATAGGGTTTGCAAAGCTGCCTGCGGCATCGCTTAACTGCGCAGTTAATATGTTGCCTGTATTGTACACCCCGGTTGCGTTACCTGTTATATTTACGCTGCCTGATGGGCAGGGCGTTAAAGAGGATGCAGTAACGTTATCAATTTTTAAATTGTACACATTGATATTCTTTAGGCTTGTATCCCCTATGCAACCATATTGGTTAGTTTCTATAACTTTTATTGTTTGGGGCTGTGCGGCAATGTTCCAAACAAAGCCTGCATTATTGCCCGATTGTGTAATTGTTGCCGCGGGGGCAAGCCACGCATAGGTGCTGCCTGTAAAAGTAGGTAGTGAATATGGATATGCTGTGCCTGTATTTGTATCACCGGCACCAGTAATAGTTTGTGCTGCCGGGCGGTCGTAAATAGTAATTGCAGTAGTATTAGCCAAACCGGCAACAACTGGTAAAGTACTGCTTACCCTTATTTTATAATTTGTACCATCGGTTGAGTGCGCAGGCAGCCTGCATTTGATAATACTATTGCCAGTGCCGCTAAAAGTACCAATCACTAAGGGTGTTGTAAAACTTCCGGCAGCATTGCTAAGCTCTGCATTAAAAGTATTGCCGGTTGTGTAAGTGCCGGTTGCATCGTAGGCTATGGTTAAGCTATCACTGGCACAGCCGGTAAGCTTAGTAATGCTGCTGGTAATTATGGCCGGGGATGCTATGGTTGCCGCAACGGTAAAATCCCACTCGTTATCCAGGCTCCAGGCATTATTCGCATCCTTGCTGCGTATGTTTAATTTATGTGTGCCGGCAGTAAGGCCAGCTACGTTTATCGGAAGCGAAAAATCTGGCAGGTTAGTAACCGCGTTTATAGCTATGCCGGTAGCATTGCCATAACCAGGGTCGGTGTCGATATAGTATTCAATACGGCTAAGCACCGGTATGGCGTTGGCGGGCTTAATATTTACAGTTGCGTTATATGGCTTATAAAATAGCCACCAGTTATCAAGGCTCCAAGCACCATTGGCATCACGGCTGCGGATGCTAAACCTATGCACTCCCGCTGTGAGCGTAGCTGGATTTATAGTAACAGTCTGGTTGGCTACAGAAGTACCCGCTACAAATGGCACATTGGTGGCGGCGCCATAACCTGGGTCGGTATCTAAATAATACTCTATACGGCTTAAAGCCGGTACAGCACCGGCAGGCATAACGCTGGTGCTTCCGGCCGCAGGCTTAAAAAATAACCAACTATTATCAAGGCTCCAAGCACCATTGGCATCACGGCTGCGGATGCTAAACCTATGCACTCCCGCTGTGAGCGTAGCTGGATCTATTGTAACAATCTGGTTGGCTACAGAAGTACCCGCTGCAAATGGCACATTGGTAGCGGCGCCATAACCTGGGTCTGTATCTAAGTAATACTCTATACGGCTTAAAACCGGTACAGCACCGGCAGGCATAACGCTAGTGCTTCCGGCCGCAGGCTTAAAAAATAACCAACTATTATCAAGGCTCCAAGCACCATTGGCATCACGACTGCGGATGCAAAACTTATGCACTCCCTCTGTGAGCGTAGATGGATTTATAATAATAATCTGGTTGGCTACAGAAGTACCTGCTGCAAATGGCACATTGGTGGCTACTCCATAACCTGGGTCTGTATCTAAGTAATACTCTATACGGCTTAATGC
>JAYVUJ010000555.1:0-2683 GCA_043788035.1 Ferruginibacter sp.
GCTAACATAGTGCTATCTCCTTGGTTATCATAAAAAGGTCCTGATAATATACCGCCAGCATACACATTACCAAAGACATCTTCGGCCACGGTATAAAATTGATCTCTAAGGGATGTTTGGCGCGAATAAGCAACCCATTTGGCTACTCCATTACGGTTTGTTTTTTGAATGTAAGCGCCATTGATATAGGGTGGCACAATCGAATCGCCATATCGTGAAGCAAAGGAATTATAATTAAAATGACCGCAGGTTAAAAATCCTGTTTTTGAAGGTGCAAGTTTTGCAATATCTGGCGGATAAAATCCACTCCAATAGGGATCTACACCATTGTTTACCATCGTCCAACACGAATCAGGAGTGGCTGGTTCTTGATACACAGCTGGGCCTTTGGTTGAAATAGAATCG
The DNA here is from genome assembly GCA_043788035.1 of Ferruginibacter sp. Lineage (GTDB taxonomy): Bacteria > Bacteroidota > Bacteroidia > Chitinophagales > Chitinophagaceae > Ferruginibacter. The sequence goes on from JAYVUJ010000555.1 coordinate 406, forward strand.
TAGCAACCAGCATTTGACCAACACACTAATTTAATTTGGGTGTTGCCTAAATTAGAAAATGAGGTAGTAGGGTTAGGTAATGAACTGTTAGTAGGGCTGCCGCCTGGTGTAAACGTCCATAAATAATTTTGAGCATCTATGCAGTGTTCAAAACACGAAACAGGTTCGGCTTGAGTAACATTAGCACTTGCTTGATGGAATTTAGCTTTGGTATGTTCAACACCTATTTTGATGGTATCCTTAAACTTACTCGCACAATAAGGGGCAATGCTACTTTGCGCCTGTAAATAATAATTACCTGCTATCGATAATGTGTTAGTGTTGTAAGTAATTGTGTTGCCATTACCTACACCCGAAATGCCATAACTGACACTGCCAGTGCCATATTTTTTTAAATCGTACTGAACATTGAGTTGGGTAGAATCAATAGTAATATTTACTGGTTCCTGACGACAGATGATGGTTTTATTGAGTTGGTAGGGCCTGAAAATTTTTGGTGTATCCACAATATTAATAACCTTAACGGCTGTGTCATAAGATCCCACACCGTTAGTTACATTTAATTGAACTGTATATTGCCCAGCCGTTGTAAATATTTTACTAGCATTGCCACATGTGGAGCTAATTAAAGTGCCATTTACATACCATTCGCAGTTGGTGGATGTTCCTGTTGAACCTGTAATAGGTGTGAAAGCACCTTTGCAGCCACCCAAGCCATCAAGGCCAGCGTAAGGTTTGGTTAGTCCACCTACATCGGTTGTATATAATAAAGTGCCATTATCGCCACATGCATAAAAGTTAGAAGAATTATAAGCGTTCCAAAAACCATTGATTGAGTATGATAAAGAAGTTGGTTGCCATTCTAAAAATGAATACGTGTTATTGGATTTGAAAATACCATGATTGGTGCCAACAAATAAACCGTTATAAAAGCTTGTTATACATCGTGCATTTAATGGCCCCTTATCATAATACGTTATTTCGTAAGGTGTTTGGCCAGCAACACTCCATTTATAAAAACCATTACCCACAGCACAACCAATGTTGGTTGTTATAGAAATAACACTTTTGTAATTAAAGCCAGCTGTATATATGGTTGTAAAATTTAATGCGCCAGTAATGGTATTTTTAGTGCCCGTGATATTTACACCGTTGGCACCAATGGCAAATGTTGTATTATTGGCAAAACTAATAGACGTTAAATGTTGTGTTAATCCGGTTGCAACAACCGTGTTGCTTGTACTTGAAAAGCTAAGTAGTAAGCCGTTATCTCCAACTGCATAATATGTATCAGCTATGTAAGGGTAGCTACACATAAAATTTAACGATGTGCCAGTGTTGCCAGTATATACTATGTTGTAAGTCATAGCCGGTAAATTTAACTTCATAATAATGGCTTTATTATTAACGGTATCTCTACCACAAACAAAAGCAGTTCCGTTTCCATTCGAACCAGTTTCTGCCATGGCATGCGAAAAAACAGTATTGTTATATACAATAGCATCAGCGGTATTGGTTGTAATGTTAAACCTTGTCCAGCTTGCGGCGCCATTTCCGCCGTTGGTGGTATAGTATAAACCTTTATGGCCAGATACCAAACCGTTATTGCCCCAAAATACCACGCCAGTTAAATGGTCGTTTATTCCAGTATTTAAATCAATCCAACCTGCTGATAATATATTTGATAATAAACAAAATATAATTCCGAAAAATAAACGCATAACTATTTTAATTTATATAAAGATATAATAATAATAATAATATCTTTTGTTGTTGTATGAAGAAGCTATTCCATTTTTAAAATTTAATTTCTTTGCCAGTACAAAAGCATCATCAGTTTTTCTTCTGGCTCGTTCGTAGTCGCCAGTATTTCTAAATTGCTTACATAGTACATTCAACGTATTTACTTTATTGGCACCCTCTTTAGCTGTTTTTTTAAATGGTAAGGAGGGAATCAATGGTAGCATTTTGACCAAAACATGAGATACCTGTGATACTTAAAATAGAGAGCAGAATCAACTTTTTCATAGTTAAATTTACCATTATTCCAGTAAAAACAAATAAAATGCATCGGGATTGCCTCGCTCCGCTGCATTTTATTAAAACACTTTTTAATGTATTGATTAATAAAGATTTATATGATTATACATTAAAACTTAAAGCAACGCTCGAATCAAGCAGCCCCATCAAAGATACTTTTACTATTGATATATTTAAAATAGGAAAGATGGAATTATAGAAATAATGTGTTTGAAACCTGAAAGAAAATTACAGGCAT
>JAYVUJ010000556.1:0-2334 GCA_043788035.1 Ferruginibacter sp.
TGTGCAACAACAGTTTTTATTAGGGAATAAAAGCAATAAAAACGGTGTTAGTATTACAGGTAATGTAGGTGGGGGTATTTCAATGGCATTTTTAAGAACCTATTACCTTAATGTTTACGATACTGCAGGACCGGTACTTTATAGAAGGGCTATTAAGTACGAAAGTGCAGATAGTGCCTTGTTTACCAACAATAAAGATCTTTATTTCCTGCAGGCTACGGGGCCAAACTTTGGGCAAGGCTGGAATGATTTAAAACTTATTCCCGGTGTTTATGCCAAAGGGGCACTAAGGTTTGATTATGGTCGTTATAATGAAGTTATTACTGCAATTGAAGTTGGTGTAACAGCCGAATATTATACTAAAGCAATTCCTCAACTGGCTTATACAAAATACGAGAAACTATTTTATAATGCCTATGTTACTATAATGTTTGGAAAAAGAAAATAGCCACCCAATATTTTACTGCAATCGTAAACATTTAAACAACAGGGATGTTTGAATGTTGATGCAATATTTTTAATTTATAATTTTAGTGAATGACAGCATTACCGGTGATTGATGGAGTAATTGAACCAAAAATAAAAAAGCCAGATTGGCTAAGAGTTAAGTTGCCCATTGGAGAAGAGTACAAGCATGTTAGAAATTTAGTTGATACACATAAGTTGCATACCATCTGCGAAAGCGGCAATTGTCCTAATATGGGGGAGTGCTGGGGCGAGGGTACAGCAACGTTTATGATACTGGGTAATATCTGTACAAGAAGTTGTGGTTTTTGTGCAGTAGCAACAGGCAGGCCCGAAGCCGTTGATTGGGATGAACCACAAAGGGTTGCCGAGGCCATTAACCTGATGAAAGTAAAACATGCAGTTGTAACATCTGTGGACAGGGATGAAATAAAGGATGGCGGTTCAATTATCTGGCACAACACCATCAAAGCTATCAAAGCATTAAACCCAACTACCACGTTAGAAACACTTATTCCCGATTTTAAGGCCGAAATAGAAAATATACAACGCATTATAGATGCGGCTCCTGAAGTAGTATCTCATAATATTGAAACAGTTGAGCGGTTAACCAGGCAGGTACGTATACAAGCCAAATACTGGCGCAGTATGGAAACCTTGCGTATCCTTAAAAGAGGTGGCATGCGCACCAAAAGCGGCATCATGCTTGGCCTTGGTGAGCTAAAGGAAGAAGTGGTGCAAACAATGCAGGATCTAAGGGACAGCGAAGTAGATGTTATCACTATCGGGCAGTATTTACAGCCAAGTAAAAAACATTTGCAGGTACAACGTTTTGTACATCCCGATGAGTTTCAAGAACTAAGAGAGATTGGATACGAAATGGGCTTTGATTATGTAGAAAGCGGCCCGTTGGTTCGGTCCTCTTACCACAGCGACAAGCATGTAATTGCAAGATGGGGCAGAGCTAAATGGGAAGCAGAGAAATCACTGCTGGCTTTTAATTGAATGTTTTTGTTGAATTTAATTGTTGGTTTTAAATACGTAATTAATGTATAATGAATACCCGTGCTAAAAACACGTATCATCAATATTTTACTTTTTTACATCCCATACCAATGCGCTTGCTCCTAAAATTGCAGCATCCGCTTCTTTTAATTCACTAAACAAAATCTTAACCTTATTCTGAAAAATTGGCAGCAGGTTTGCTTCCATATGTTTACGTGTAGGATTTATCAACAGGCTGCCTGCCTTAGTAAGGCCACCAAATAATATGATAGCTTCCGGTGATGAAAACATTACAAAATTGGCCAACGATTCACCCAGTATTTGCCCTGTAAAATCAAAAATTCTATTGGCAATAGTATCGCCTTGCATGGCGCAATCATAAACAGTTTCGCTGGTTAATTCATTAATGGTGTAATTGCGCAACAAACTCTCCATTTCAGGATGTTCTGTCAGCATTTCAATAGCCGTTTCACGTACACCGGTAGCCGAGGCATAAGCTTCCAGGCTGCCCTTTAATGCAGTGGTTTTATGGGGTCTTCCACCCGGGCGTATAATGGTATGGCCCAGTTCGCCTGCAAAACCATCATGCCCTACTACAATTTTACCATCTATTACTATGCCGCTGCCTACGCCTGTACCCAATGTAATGGTAATAAAATGTTTGATGTTTTTAGTACATCCATACATCATTTCACCAACCGCGGCTGCATTGGCATCATTGGTAAGTTTTGTAACCAAACCAAATTTTTTTTCAACCAGGTCTGCAATGGGAATAATGCCTTTCCATTTTAAATTTGGTGCATATTCAATAGTGCCAGTGTAAATATTGCCATTTGGAGCACCCATACCGATGCCCACAAAATT
>JAYVUJ010000557.1:0-2792 GCA_043788035.1 Ferruginibacter sp.
AAAATTATTTCGAAAATACATAATACTTAGTCTTAAAACAAATATTTTAATTTTTTACTATAGATACGATTTACTGCTATACTTGTTTTAATTGTAAAGTTTAAATCCTTTTTTTGTTTCCGTGGTTGGTATATTCATTCATTTTTTGAAGTCTCCCACCCGTGGTCCGGTATCTCACCGACAACCGCTTCGGCTCTTGGTGAAAACACCCAAACAGCGGTTTGCTGGGATAGGTTAACTTTTTTACTGCCTAGAGGTGTAACAATAACAAAGGTAAAAATAGCGCTAATTTAAAGTGCTTTGTCACCCCATCAACTCAACCACAAATTCACTCCCAACCCCTTCTTCGGTTATTACTTTTAATACTCCGCCATGCCCTTTAGTTACAATATCATAACTTAACGATAAGCCTAGCCCGGTACCTTGCCCGGTTGGCTTGGTAGTAAAAAATGGCTGAAATATTTTATCTGCTATTTTTGCGGGTATGCCGTTGCCGTTATCTTTTACAAGGATGAAAATTTTATCGCCTGTTTTTTTTGTGGTTACCGATACCAATGGCTCATACTGCACTCCATCCAGTTTATTTTTTTCATTAACGGTGTAAAAGGCATTGTTGCATAAATTGAGGATCACCCTTGCAATATCCTGCGAAACAATAGTTACTTTTTCAATGCTTTTATCAAAGTTTGTTTGTATGTCGGAGTTGAAAGATTTTTCTTTTCCTCTAAACGCATTGTAAGAAAGGCGAAGCGATTCCTCCACTAAGACATTGATGTTAGTGGGCTCTTTAATGCCATTGCCGCCACGGCTGTGCTGCAGCATCCCTTTTACAATGGCATCCGCACGTTTGCCATGATGGCTTATTTTTTCTTCATTGCTGATGATATCATTTGCAAGGGATATTGCTGCTGCTATATTATTGTTGGCTATTTCGCTTTTTATTTCTTCCAGCAACTCTTTATTTACTTCGCTAAAATTATTTACAAAATTTAATGGGTTTTGTATTTCATGCGCTATGCCTGCTGTAAGTTCGCCAAGCGATGCCATTTTTTCTGATTGGATAAGTTGGGATTGGGTGGTCTTTAATAAAGTAAGCGCTTCCTCCGCTTTTGCTTTTTCAGCCGCAACTAAAAAGTTTTTATGCTGTAAGCCTTTGTTTGCCTGGTTTAGCTTTTTTCTGTTTCGGTTAACCAGCCATATAATTACGCCTAACGAGAATAAGGCGCTAAATGCTGAAATTATAAGCCAGCGCTGTTGCAATTCTTTCCGCTTAAATTCTAGTTCTTTTTGTGAAAATTCATACGCTGCTTTGTAGGTAGCTGCCGCACGTTCGCTTTCTGAATTATTAATACTATCAGAAGAAACTTTAAATACCCGGTAATTTTTTAAGGCCTGCTTATCATCGCCCAGTGCTTCATAAATATTGGATACAATTTCACTAGCATCACGTATCAGTTGCGTTTGACCCATTTCTTCTGCTAATGCAAGGCTTGCCAATCCATTGGCCAGTGCCTCATTTTGCGCCCCTTTTTTGTTTTGTGCTGTAGCCAGCGCTGTTAATGCTTTACTGGTAGCTATGGTATTTCCCTGTTGCTTCGATAGCTTTATTGCCGTTTCAAAATAATTGATTGCTTTGGGCAAGCTATCTAATTTATAAAAAACAAAACCTAGGTTTCGGGTAGTGGCAGCCAGCATTTCCGGATTATTGGCAACCGATAAAAGGTTGTAGGCAATTGTAAAATTGCTTAATGCTTTGTTAATGCTATCCAGCTCCAGGCATACTTCGCCCATATTGTTGAAAGCAAAAATCATCTTGCCCGTATCCCGCATTTCTTTTGCAATAACAAGCATGCTTTTATAATCATCTTCGGCATCTTTCATCTTTCGCTGAAAAAAATGGACGTTGCCAATATTATTAAGGATGGTACCAACCAGCATTTTATTATTATTGGTCCCTGCCGTTTTAAGCCCGTCGTAAAATTTGTTGAGCGCTGCAGCATAATTGCCCTGGTTCATATAAATTAACCCTATATTATTAAGGATGCTTGGCAAGGTTTTTTGATAGTCTATTTTTTTGGCTAGTTGGTAAGCCTGGTCGTAATAACCCATTGATAGTTTAAAATTTCCTTTTGTTTGAAACGCATTTCCCAAAATATTATAGGCATCAGCTTCGCCTATAGTAAACCCAAGCGCCTTGCAACGCTCTGCCTGCCCTTGCATTAGTATAATGGCGCTATCAGGATAATTATCTGCATAAATAAAACTAAGCAGGTTAAGCGTGTTGAGGTAAGCAGTATCCTGCAGGTAATTGCTCCTTTTTTTCAATTGGCCAAGCTGCCCTATTAATTGTTTTGCAGTGCCTTGCTGTGCCTTTGCTATACAACAAAGCATTAGGCAGGCGATGCTGGCAATAAGTAGTTTGTGTAAAAATAATTTCATTTAATAAAGAAAAATAATGCTTGTTTACAAAAGATAATCAATTAGCCTTAATGAAAATATAGCGGGTTTGATGGAGGCGGTAAATACATCCTTTATTTTTTCAAAAAAAAGAAAATTAATAAAAATTAATTTATCTTTAAAGCTAACAATAAAATAAAATTATGCAACAAGTTTTTAAAGCCTATCGTTCTTTCAAAACTATAACACCATTGCTGTTGGCTGTAGCATCTGTTATTAGCTGTAATAATGGCGATACTAAAACAGCTGTTTCAACAACAGATTCTTCATCTTCAAAAACGGTAATTATGGATACCAGTACGTCAAAAATGGCGGTGCCTGCCGATACCATAAAG
>JAYVUJ010000558.1:0-3401 GCA_043788035.1 Ferruginibacter sp.
ATGCCTGGCCAAAAATAAATTTTTGTCCCAACTACAACGCTTTGAGCAACATTGTTGTGTCACTCCCTTGTACAAAAATAGCTATGAGCGGCTTTTACCACTAAATAGGCAGGGCAGCAGTTCCTTTCATATAGCCTCCCTGCTTTCCAAAGGCTACCGTTAGGACATATCTTTGCCAAAAATAGAAACGGTGATTCCATGGATTAAAGCAAATTAAACGGATTTTTTATTGCGTCTGCCTATTGTTTTTAATAAAAATCCTAATTATTTATAGTAAAAAAATCCTCTAAACTGTTTCTAACAATACTTTACTATACGTGTACTATCCTTAAAAATAAAATGCGCCAGCCGTTATCAGCCAAATCCGTTTCAATCAGTTTAATCAGCTTTTCTATCCTACTTGTGTACTAACGGTACCCTTTGCAGGGCAGGCAAGCTTTTACATAACTTTGCCTAATGCCAAACATCGTAAAAGTTTTCTTTTGGGGAATGGGAATAAGCTTTCTGGGTTCCCTGCCCCTGGGCACGCTTAACGTGGCAGCCATGCAAATAGGCATACAGGAAAGCATACACGAAGCTATCTGGTTTTCGCTCGGTTCCTTATTGGTAGAAATGCTGTACGTACGGCTATCGCTGGTGGGCATAGATTGGGTGCGCAAACAAGGCAAGCTTATGAAATGGATGGAATGGATAACGCTGGCAATAATTGTAGCGCTTGCAGTTGGCAGTTTTGTTGCCGCATCAAAAGGTAATGGCAGCGCAAAAAATATTTTTCTTATTAACCAGGTCCACCGCTTTTTTTTAGGCATGTTTATGTGTGCCATCAACCCTGTGCAAATACCTTTTTGGTTTGGGTGGAGCACCGTGCTGTTTAATAAAAACATACTTCAGGCTAAACCAGCGCAATACAATATGTACATCATCGGCATTGGCATCGGCACTTTATTAGGCAATTGCGTTTTTATATTCGGCGGTAAATGGATGGTACAGCGCATTGCCAATAGCCAGCAATACCTCAACTGGGTTATTGGCGGCATTTTTACAATAACGGCCATAATTCAATTAGTAAAAATGTTGCTGCACAAAAATGGCGTATCAAAATTTAAGGAGAAGAGTCTATGATGATCGTTTATGTATGTGGGTAAACCCTACCGGGCAAGGGCGAAAAATGAATTGCTTCTTTTCTACAAACAGGTAAGCCCGACGAGGCAGATAAATAAGCGTATACTAATTTTTACCTGAATATCACCGTACCTAATTGCTTTGTCAATTCAATCTCCATCTTTTTTAAATGCTGGTGTATCTGCAGAAAAACCATCTGCTCATCGGAGGTCTGTTCCTTTTCCATGTCGCGCTGGTTTTCACCTATCATGCGTTTTATCTTTCTTAATTTAAGGTAATTGATGGTGCTGAAAACTTCTTCTTTATACAAGTCTTCACGGGTCAATATCTTGCCCTCAAATATTTTTTTCCAGTTATGGCTTATCTCCGTGTTATAATCCATCACGCTTATTACCAGTTTACTCATGGCTACATCTTCGTGGTATAAAAACGTTTTAGCGTTTGGTTCCAGCCCGGTATCGTACCAATCTTTATAGGTTTTTATCAGTTCAATCAATTGCTTGTTGTCTATCATTTCTTCCAGCTGGTTTGCTTCTATCTCTTCAAAAATATGGTCGGCTACCCGCTGCTCCCCTTCCCATTGTTTGAGCCCAAATTCAAGCAAGCTCCTTACCATAGCCCGTTCGTGCTGCTCATCTTTATTTAAGAGGCCTATGGCATCATCTTCTATTTCAAAAGGCTCGGCAGGCGGCGCAAAATTATCGTGGGCTTCCTGCCGGCTAGTTTTATTTTCTTCCTTAGTTATTTTATCCCTTATAAACTTATTAACCAAAGCGTGCAGCCCTGCCTCTTCAATCTTTAATAATTCGGCGCTTTGCTTGATGTAATCTTGCTGGCGGGTAAAATCTTCTACCTTGTTAATTTTAGCAATTGTTTCGGCCACCTGGTGTACAACCGCAGATTTTTTTACAGAATCATTGCCAGCATCTTTTAAAGAAACTTCCAGTTGAAACAGGATAAAATCCTTTTTATTATTGGTTATAAATTCAGCAAAAGCAACTGGGCCAACCTTATTCACATAACTATCAGGGTCTTCCTTATCCGGTATCAGCACAAGCTTTACGTTCAGGCTTTCCTCAAGGGCAAGGTCTAGCCCACGCAGGGCCGCTTTTATGCCGGCACCATCGCCATCATAAATAATGGTAAGGTTATTAGTATATTTTTTTACCAGCCGCAACTGGTCGGGCGTAAGCGAGGTACCACCGCTTGCCACCACGTTTTCAATGCCTGCCTGGTGTAAGCTAACTACATCTGTATAACCTTCTACCAGCAAGCATTCATCTGCTTTATCTATCGCCTGGCGGGCAAAATAACTACCGTATAAAATTTTGCTTTTAGAATAAATTTCATTTTCAGGCGTGTTGATATATTTGGGCGCTTTGTCGTTAGCCTTCAATATCCTGGCGCCAAAACCAAGTACTTTGCCGCTTTGGTTATGTATGGGAAAGATGATGCGCCCGCGATAATTATCCACTGGCTTTTCATCCCGTACTGCTACCAGCCCGCTTTTTTGCAACAGCTCAATATTGTACTGGGCTTGTACAGCGGCCTTTGCAAAGCTATCCCTTGCCTCGGGGTTAAAGCCAATCTGAAATTTTTTGATGATGCCTTCCCTAAACCCACGATGCTTTAAATAACTTAGCCCAATATCCTGCCCTTCTTCAGTATTTAATAAATGATTACTAAAAAATTCCTGCGCAAACTTGTTGATGATAAAAAGGCTTTCCGCACTTTGTTGCTGTAGCTTTTGTTCTGGCGAAACTTCTGTTTCTTCCACCTCTACATTATAACGTTGTGCCAGCCAGCGCAGGGCTTCCACGTATGTGTACTTTTCGTGCTCCATCAAAAAACCAATACCATTGCCGCTTCTTCCACAACCAAAACATTTATAAATTTCCTTAGCAGGAGAAACAGTGAACGATGGCGATTTTTCGTTGTGGAATGGACAAAGCCCCAGGTAATTAGTACCGCGCCGCTTAAGTTTTACAAAAGTGCCTACTATATCGATAATATCGATGCGGCTAAGGATTTGCTGTATGGTGTTTGGAGATATCAATTAAGAGCTATTTATTGTTTTTACAAATGTAAGCCCCTATCCATTAAAGGGGTGTTTAAAAAATATTTACAAACAAGCGAATAAGAAAAATAAAACACCATTTGAAAATAAAGTTTCAAAATTAAATCTGCCGTATTTCATTTTTAATTTTTAATTCTTAATTTTTAATTCTTAATTAAATTTATTTTTTGATTGCAAGCCCAATTATGGCATGGTTTATGAA
>JAYVUJ010000559.1:0-2621 GCA_043788035.1 Ferruginibacter sp.
TGATTATCTTTTCAGCTTCCTCCCTGCTGGTTTCGTAATCAAGCACTGTTTCGCAACCCGGCATCCAGTTTAAAAAGTTTGCCCAGTTGGTAGGCGATATTACAAAAACCTCATGCCCTGCCAGTTTAAGAAAATGATATAACCCAAGTGCAGCACCCATTGCATCGCCATCGGGCTTTTGATGCATGGTAACCACGATCTTCTTTCGCTGCTCTAAAAGTGAATAAACTTGCTGAACCTCTTGCATTGATGGCGGCAAAATTGCGGGTTTCGTGCCATTTGCACAAATCATTTTATAATTTGATATAATTATAACAATTAAATTATCAACAATAAGTATTTTTTGAGCCGTGGGCCTTCGCAGCTATGAAGCTTTTCTTGCGTCGCACTCTTGTACTGTAGAATATCAATCTACTTTTACCTAAGCGTAGATTGGCGGACTACGCTTAGGTAAAAGTTAAGCAAAGAGCAGAAAGTACAAGAGTTCGACGCAAGGAACGATGAGTAGAAATCCTACTGCCCGGCTCCAAATATTTGTATTTATCAAGATTCCACTGTACTAAATTTAACGCCCTGCATTGGATTTTGTGTATTGGTTAACCTTACTTTTGCCGCCTAATTAAGTGAATATGAATAACAGAACTTTTACTATGGTTAAGCCCGATGCTACAGGCAAAGGCTATACCGGAGCAATTTTAGACCAGATAATTAAAGGCGGGTTTTCCATTAAAGCAATGAAATGGTTAAAACTTACAGCCGAACAGGCCGGCGCATTTTACGAAGTGCACAAGGCAAGGCCTTTTTACGGCGAACTGGTTGAGTTTATGAGCAGCGGGCCTATTGTGGCAGCTATTCTTGAAAAGGAAAATGCTGTGGAAGATTTTAGAAAACTAATCGGCGCTACCAACCCTGCACAGGCCGAAGAAGGAACCATAAGAAAGAATTTTGCAGCTTCAATTGGAGAAAATGCAGTTCATGGAAGCGATAGTGATGAGAATGCTGCCATTGAAGGCGCTTTCTTCTTTTCCAGCCTTGAAAGATTTTAATTTTCTAGTAACCCTGCCAGCACGGCGGGGTTGCTAATTTTCAACAGGCCGCAACTGGTAGCCTTTTTGTTTAAGCAGGTTTAAAAAACCCGCATCGCCGCCTAAATGCCCTGCCCCTACTGCAATCAGCAGGCTTTTGCCTTTGGTGATGGTGGTAAACTGCTCTGCCCAGTTTTTATTGCGTTTGTTGATCATAACATCCTGCACATCGATGCTGTTTCCCCCATCGGTTTTTAAACTAAACTCAAGCAGTTTATCCAGGTCTTGCTCCTTATAAAGTTTCGTCATTTCTTCTGATTCTTTTTCGGTTGAGTCTATGTTATCGATACTGTACAGCAGTTCCTGTGCCTGCAGACTGTAAGGAATATTTTCGAGCAACGATTCCTGGAAGGCGGCAGTTTCAAGGCCCTTAATTTCCTTTTTATTCTGGTGCGCAAGCTGCATAATTCCAAGTTCAATTCCATCGGTTGCACTGCACGGAAGTATCGCCTGGTAAACCAGCGCAGATATAAGCATGGGCTGCATTTTATTAAACAAATGCAATTGCATACCCATACCATGTCTGGTAAAAAAAGCTTGCACCCTTTCATATTCTGTATCAGAATAGAGGGCATTAAGCGTTGTATCGTGTTTCATGGAACCCAGTGTAAACCCGCTTAAAAGCTGGCCAAGATCGTCCATATCAATTTCAAAATATATTTCATCGGCAAGGGCCACTATCTTTTTTAAATTGGGGCTTAGCGCAGCATCATCTTTACAAAGCAGGTGCATGGTGCCGTAAATATAAACGGGCTTTGCAAGATCGTTTCCTGTAACCTCCCACAACAAACTTTTATTATTGGCCGCTGTTACAAACTGGCTTTTAGATTCGCAGGAAATAATGCCCGTTAAGGTGAGCAGCAAAGTGCCGTATTTAAAAAACTTATTTTTCATAAATTATAAAGTAAGCAATATCCTTATAAATTCCGGTTGCAGCAATTATCATGAAAATTATAAAATTATTTAACAATTTATCGCCCTATGGTCTGTAAGGCATAAACCCTGCATGCGTAATTACCAATACAAATTATTGACCAGGCATTTGTACAGGAATGAAGCACCTGTTGCGTCGCACTCTTGTACTTTTTGGGAATTAGATTGAGCAAAGCGATGCAGGCAAATAATTAAACAACCCGCTTGTGGTTGAGAACTTTGAAAAGCAAATAAAAATTTCACTTTTAATTTTTTAAGAGCCTTCGTGCTTTTAAAAAATGTTAATTAACTTGGCTACGCAAACAAAAAAATTTTAATTGCGTAAATGAAAGCACAAACAAAAAATAAGAATATGATCAACTGGATCGGTAGTGTTTTTATAAGCGCTTTATCGCTTACTTCCTGCGCAGAACATAAAAGCCAGACTATGGATATTACAGAAGACAGATCTACACAAAACGTAAAGCACGATACAGCCACATTTGCCACAGGCTGTTTCTGGTGCACAGAAGCAATTTTTCAAAGATTGAAAGGCGTAACAAAAGTAATTAGCGGTTACAGTGGAGGCGATGTTGTAAACCCCACTTATGAAGAGGTTTGTAC
>JAYVUJ010000560.1:0-2811 GCA_043788035.1 Ferruginibacter sp.
TGCGCAACGCTGGGTAATGTATCTTTTGAAAAAATTACGAGCTGGTAATTTTGCGCCTCTTTTTTTATCGGTAATGGGCTTATAGAAAGCTTTACGCTAATCACTGTGTTGTAGTGCTTAATTTTTTTGCCGTTATCCTTGGCTAAGGATAAAAGAAATTTGTTAGCGGTAAAATGTGGCCCCGTTGCTTGCTTTTGTCTGAAAGCTGCAGGATATTATTGCTAATGGTTATGAATTTATCATTCGGGATAAGATAAACCTGGTTTCTTTTAACCGCCATGCCATTTTCTGCTTCTATTACTTCAAGCTTGCTATGCCTGCTCAAAAGCTCAACCATCCTGCTTCTAAAATCGGGCGATAAATGCTGTACTATAATATAAATAACGCCATCAAGGGTTGTATGACCAAAAAAAGAATTTATCTCGTCCATGCTACCCGCCGATGCGCCGATGGCAATTATAGGATTGGGTAAAGTTATTGGTATGCTAATTATTTTTAAAGAAATAATAACATTATTGTATCATAGGTACCATATAACGTTGGAGTTTTCATATACTTAAAGATTTAAATATATTAATATTCGTCGAATAAAAGGGTAATAGAATTATAAGTTAATAAACAGTAGTCTGCATTTAAAAAAAGCATTTGCAGTGATAGGAAAGAAGGGGGATTTACACCTAAAATTTAAGGCACAATTACTATTATGAACACCTAGCCTTACAATAAGCAGGATAAAAAATATTTTTTAGCTATGCAACCCTTTTTGTCAAAAAAACGTCTTGTGGGCGGAACCACCAAAATAACCTCAAACAGTAAATTTTAATTTCTTAGCCCAAACCATTTTTTAAACAATAATAATTCCTTTAAACTACAATTTACAATGAATAAAATATCTACATTTAAAAAAGCCATGATAGTTTGGCTAACATTTTATACTGCTTTTTTTAGTATACTTTATTTTTTACGCTCATTAAGAAAATTAGTAGGCTCATCTTTTAGTTTATGTGTAGTTACTTTTTTGCTTTTACCTGTTGTTGTTTTTTTATTTCTGCTGTTGCAGGATAATTTATATTCAAAAAAGCCTGTAATGAATACGTTTGTAAGTGTTGGCTTACCGGGGCTGCAAAATGATGATACGGCTATTTTGTTTGAAAGCCAGGATAATAGCAGCATGTCAAAAGCCAAACAAACAAAAGCATATATCGTAGAAAAACAGCACCTATTTTTAATAAAAGGGGGTATGAAGGAACTTCTATGTCGGACATGGCAACCGCTACCGGCTTAACCAAAGGCAGCATTTATGGCAGTTTTGCTAATAAAGATGAAGTTGCCCTGGCAGTATTCGATTACAATCTGCAAAAAGTTGAAACGATCATCCGTTTAGGAATGGCAAAAAAAGCGAAAGCAAAAGAAAAGCTGTTTGTTTATGTCGATGCGTATGATAATTTTTTAAAACACCCTTTTTCCGAAGGAGGATGCCCGATAATAAATACTGCCACAGACTGTGATGATACACATCCAGGCTTAAAAAAGAAAGCGGCTATTGCTATCAATAATTGGAAAAATGAAATAGTGGCATTAATAGAAAACGGTATAACTAATAACGAATTTAATAAGCATATTGATTCGGAAAAAATTGCCTTAGGCATTATCGCAATCATTGAAGGGGCAGTTATGATAACCAAGCTTACAGGCAAAACAAACTACCGCACTGCCATTATGGAAACCGGGAGAGAAACGATGGAAAACTTGTAAATTTTTTTTACGTTAAAATATATCATTCGGTATATTTTTAATTTTGAGGTATCAGTTAGGAGTTATAAATTACCAGCAGCGTGCATAATTCGCTCAGGTAATTTTTTCAGAAAAAATCAGGGATAAGCAAAACATTGAAAATAAAATACACATAAAATGAACACATCAAACAACACCTTATAAATAACGGAAGGTGCCGCAGGCATAGGGCTATAAATTGCAAAACTCTTATCTGCCGGCGGCAAAAAAAAATATTGCCGGCAGCGGCTAGCAACGGCTTAATAAGGACTTAACTCAATTACCCAACGTAACAGGCATTGTAAGCAACGTTGGCAAAAAAGAATAGGCAGCATCGTTAGCGCCTTACAATTAAAATCTATGCCGAAAGCGGCTGCGCTAAACACCCTGATACTTCAAATGGGCGGGTCTTTTGGCTTGGCATTAGTAAATACTTTTATATATATCCCCAACGTACAGCACCGCTCCGGTATTATTACGCATTTACCTGTAATAACCCAATAACGGGTGGCTGCCCACTAAATTATATTAACTTTTTTAAAGCAGAAGACCCACCAAGTTCGTGGTAAAACAACAGGCATTGCTGTGCCTTTAAAAGGTGGTTATAAAACAATCTTCATAATTAAGTTTCAGTGAGGCGTACCTTGCGGGCAGGCTTATACCTCTACTTACTTTGCCAATGCTTATGTTTGCAGTGCAAAAAAGGTATAAAAGTTACAGGTAATATTATCATACCATCAAAATAAAGCGTAAACATGTTAAGAGTAGTAGTTACCGGACTTGGGGCAATAACACCGTTGGGAAATTCGGTAAATGAGTTTTGGGAAAATATTGTGGTGGGAAAAAGCGGCGCAGGCACCCTTACAAAATTCGATACCACAAAATTTAAGACACATTTTGGTTGTGAAGTGAAAGATTTTGATGCCACAGAGTACATCGACAAAAAGGAATTAAAAAAGTATGACCTCTTTACCCAATACGCCATTGCGGCTACTGACCAGGCTATTAAAGATGCAGGGCTTGATTTTACCAAAATGC
>JAYVUJ010000561.1:0-4779 GCA_043788035.1 Ferruginibacter sp.
CCAAGCTGATTTTGTAATCACCCATCCTGCAGATTATGAATTAAGCGAAGCTTATACAAAAGGCGCCACCATAACAACCAACCAGAATGAGGCCTTGAAAGATGCAGATTTTGTGTACGTAAAAAATTGGAGCACCTATAATGATTACGGTAAAATTTACAGCAACGACCCTGCCTGGATGCTGACAGAAGAAAAGATGCAGCTAACCAATAATGCCAAGGTAATGCATTGCCTGCCGGTAAGAAGGAATGTAGAATTGAGCGACGAAATACTGGACAGCGAAAATAGCTTGGTTACTAAACAAGCGGGCAACAGGGTTTGGGCAGCACAAGCAGTAATTAGCGAGATATTGTCCCCGCTCCATAAAGGCGGGTAATTTGGCGGGTATGCGGTGATTGCTATTTTAGTTTTGATAAAATGTAAAACGATGTTCAATGAATGAGGATATAAATAACGATAGTGATTATACAGGCGACATGTACTATGGAGCTAATCCCACGTTATTTACCCTGGCAGAAGAATTAAGCGCTAAAATGACCGAAGCCGAAGAAATTCTTTGGAATGTTATACAAAAAAATGACTGGCATTTAAAATTTAGAAGGCAGCATCCTATATCAAATTATATTGCAGATTTTTATTGTCATCAACTAAAATTGGTAATTGAGTTAGATGGCGGTTATCATGAAAATAAAGAAGTGAAAATTTATGATGAGAAAAGGGAAGCCGACATGGCAACGCTTGACATCCAACTTCTCCGGTTTAAAAATGAAGAGGTAATCCATAATATAGAAAGCGTACTAAATCAAATTGGAGAAAAAATATCTTCAATTCAAAAAACTCAAAAAAAAGTAGAAGACTCGTCAAATTACTCCCCTTTAATAGATGCGGGCAAAGCGCCTCTTTTTATTATAAAAATTGGTGGAAATGTTATTGATGACCCACTAGCGCTACAATCTTTTTTGCAAGACTTTTCTACCTTCAACGCCAAAAAAATATTGATACATGGCGGTGGAAAAATCGCTACGAAAATAGGAGAGCAGTTAGGCATACAATCTAATTATATTAACGGAAGAAGGATCACAGATGCCGCTACAATAGACCTGGTAACAATGGTGTATGGCGGTTTGGTCAACAAGAAAATCGTAGCAAAGCTTCAAGCGTTAAACTGTAACGCGATAGGTTTAACAGGCGCAGATGGAAACATAATACCTGCAACCAAACGGCTGATTGTTAAAATAGCAGGGTCTCCAAATAACACACCTTCAGGAGATGGGGGCATAGATTATGGTTTTGTAGGCGATATTAAAACCGAAGCAATCAACACAACAAACATAGAAGCTTTGCTTGCAAGTAATTTTACCTTAATTATGGCACCGCTAACACATGATGGACAAGGGCAAATGCTAAATACTAATGCTGATACCATCGCGTCTTCCCTGGCGGTTGCTTTATCAAAAAGTTATGCTGTACGCCTGGTTTATTGTTTCGAAAAGAACGGCGTGCTTGAAAATGTAGATGATGAAAATTCAGTCATCCCGTTAATAACTAAAGAAAAATATCAGCAGCTTATAAGCGAAAATAAATTATTCGATGGCATTTTGCCAAAAATTGACAATGCTTTTGCAGCCATACAAAGTGGTGTACAAGAAGTGCTCATCGGGCATGCGGACGACCTTCTGCAAAACGTAACAATCCATACTAAAGGAACTTTAATAAAATGACAACAAACGAATTATACAACGAAGCAGTAAGCCTTTTAAAGCAACTGATAAGCACGCCTTCTTTTTCAAAAGAAGAGTACGACACGGCAGAAATTATTTGTGCTTTTTTCAAAAAACATCAGGTGCCTTTTGCAAGGGTAGGCAATAATATCTACGCAAAAAATAAACAGTACGATGTAAACAAGCCATCTATACTTTTAAACTCCCACCACGATACTGTGTTGCCCAACAAGGGTTACACGCTCGATCCATTTACGCCCGTTGAGAAAGATGGAAAGCTATTCGGCCTGGGCAGTAATGATGCCGGAGGTTGCCTGGTGTCGTTGATGGCTACTTTTTTATATTTTTACAACCAGCCAAATACATCGCACAACGTAGTATTCGCAGCAAGTGCCGAAGAAGAAATAAGTGGTGTAAATGGCATAGAGCTAGTGTTGCCTTATTTGGGCAATATTGATTTTGGCATTGTAGGCGAGCCAACAAAATTAGAGATGGCCGTAGCCGAAAGAGGACTGATGGTAATTGATTGCCTGGCCATTGGCAAAGCTGGCCACGCAGCACGTAACGAAGGCGAAAACGCTTTATACAAAGCAGTAGATGATATTAACTGGATAAGGAATTATAAGTTTGATAAAATAAGCGGGCTATTAGGAGATTCACGGCTAACTGTAACCGTTATAGACACCGATAATAAGCAGCATAACGTAGTGCCAGCGCAATGTAAGTTTGTAATTGATGTAAGGGTAAATGAATTATATACTTTTGAAGAAATTTTAGAGGCGCTAAAAGCCAACCTCAAAAGCCAGTTCAAGCCACGTACAACAAGGATGAAATCGACTGCAATCGCATTAGACCATCCATTGGTTTTGGCGGGCATTAAATTGGGCAAAGGCTACTACGGTTCGCCCACAACATCCGATAAAGCGCTCATGCCTTTCCCCACCTTAAAAATGGGTCCTGGCGATAGCGCAAGAAGCCACACCGCAGATGAATTTATCTACCTCAAAGAAATTGAAGAAGGCATAGAAACATACATTAAAATGGTACAGCAAATTTTATAATAGCAGCATTCACCTTATAAAGAATAACTTTTAACTCATTACTTTTTATGGCACCCGGGCGGGCTATCCACTTCAATCTTTTTTTGCGGCGTCCGACAAAAAAAGGATTTCCGTTCCTATCCCTGGTGCTTCAATTCAAAAAGTATTAGTAACTCATAAAGTATTCAATGTAAGGTTTTAAGAGTGTTGCAAATCATCAGGCTACCAACATTAAACTAACAACAATAAACAACAAACAAAAATGAAGCTTTGGCAAAAGGATAAAATCTCTCTACAAGCAGTAGAAAAATTCACCATAGGCAACGACCGGGAAATTGATATTTACCTTGCGCCGTTTGATGTGTTAGGGTCATTGGCACATACAAAAATGCTTGCTTCAATCGGTTTGCTTACAAAAGAAGAACTGGTATTGTTAGAAGCGGCATTAAAAGAAATCTACCATCAAATAGCCAACGGTAATTTTATATTGGATGAAGGCGTAGAAGATATCCATTCGCAAGTAGAGTTAATGCTCACAGAAAAGCTAGGCGACGTAGGCAAAAAAATCCATAGCGCCAGAAGCCGTAACGACCAGGTTTTGGTAGATTTAAAATTATACCTCCGCAGCGAAATTGAAAAGCTGGTACTATCAACCAAAACTTTTTTCGATTTGCTTATCGGGCAAAGCGAAAAGTATAAAGACGATCTTTTGCCCGGCTACACCCATTTACAACTAGCCATGCCATCATCTTTCGGGCTTTGGTTTGGCGCTTATGCAGAAGGGCTTGTAGATGATTTAATTACATTACAGGCAGCTTACGAAGTTGTCAATAAAAACCCATTAGGGTCAGCGGCTGGCTACGGTTCTTCCTTCCCTGTTAACCGAACCATGACTACCCAATTACTAGGCTTCGAGAACTTGAATTACAATGTGGTTTATGCCCAAATGGGGCGTGGCAAAACAGAACGTATTGTTGTATCTGCCCTGGGCAATATTGCGGCAACGCTATCAAAACTCAGTATGGACGCCTGTTTATACCTTAACCAAAATTTCGCTTTCATTACTTTTCCAGATGAGCTAACAACGGGCAGCAGCATAATGCCGCACAAAAAAAACCCGGATGTATTCGAGCTCATCCGTTCGCATTGTAACCGCATACAAGCTTTGCCTAACGAAATAATGCTGATGACTACCAACCTCCCATCAGGCTACCAAAGGGACTTGCAATTATTAAAAGAACACATCATCCCCGCCTTTGAAAATTTGCAAAATTGCCTGCAGATGGCGGGCTTAATGCTGCGTAATATCAATGTAAAAAAAGACTTGCTGAAAGATGAAAAATACAAGTTCCTTTTTAGTGTAGAAGAAGTAAATAAACTCGTTTTACAAGGTACACCCTTCCGGGATGCCTACAAAAAAGTTGGGATGGATATTGAAGCAGGCAACTTTACCTACACGCCAACAACAGCACATACGCACGAAGGCAGCATTGGCAACTTATGCAATGATAACATACAAGGCATGATGGATGCAGTGATGCAAAAATTTAATTTTGAAAAGGTGAATGCGGCAATTGAGAAATTGCTGGCTTAACCAGTTTTAATTTGCTGTTAAATTTTAGCTGGTGGTATAGTAACGACTTTACAGTAATGCTTCGATTGCAACAATACCAATAATGCATTGTGAGTTTCACCTCTACATTCAATAATTTTAATTTCTGGCAAACTAAAATAAATTGGAAGAAGTTACAAAACACATAATTCAGGAATTAATTGCTGAAAAAGAAATTGCGCTATTCTCAACGCTTTATATCAAACCGCTATCAAGATATAATAATATATACCTATCTTAGAGTGAAGTTTATGGTATGGCAATACTCAAATTAAAAGAACATCTAAGTCTTACCGAGCTGCAGCAACAATTAGTAACAACCAAAGATGTTAGAATATTTAAGCAATGGCAAGTATTAAATGCAGTGGCAAGAAATCCCGGCCGCAAAGCAGACTTAATTGCATCA
>JAYVUJ010000562.1:0-2383 GCA_043788035.1 Ferruginibacter sp.
AAAAAAGTCAGGGCTAAAATAGAATGACTGAAAAATATAACGTTGCCTTAAAATCATCCGCCAGGTGGCGGATGCCGCCAGGCCTAAATAATTTGTTATCTGGTCCGGGCTTAAACAATGTTTTTTTCTTAACGGCCATTGTTTAATTTTTCTGGCACTTTTTATTTTATGCACTCACCAGCTTACCTTTACGCAGATAATCCCTGATTATACAACGTTTTTATACAATTACTTTTCGGTATTTTTTAGCAGGGCGAAATGTTGTTTTCTTCTAACTGAAAATCCTAATTTATTAATCAGTACCTGTAATAAGTTTTAGCTAATACACAATGATGTATCGCTTTAAATTATTTCTGGTTTAGTTATATAAAGGCAGTTAGTATTCTTTAAAATTGTAGGGCCAATATTAATGGTAAGTTTTTGCAACACATTCCTTATACTACACTTTTATGCCCTATAACCTAGTACTGTAAAGGGTTTTGGTAAGTCTACGCTATAAACTATGTCTTTTATTTAGTTTTCGTTAACATTCCCTTTGAAGTCTATTGACAACTTTTAATTTAACGGAAAGTTAACTTGCAATCAGATAATTCATTGGCTGCTTGTCAAATTTCAATTCTCTATAAATACCATTTCAATACAGAAGCAGGGCTATTCTTTTTTTAATCCTTTTCCCTTATGCAAGCATAAAGTAACCAAACTAATATAAACTTTTTACCTATAACCAATTCTTGCATTTCATTTAAAAGTACCACCGCTTATGAACATGTACAATCATGTATTTAACAAAATACAGCACATTTTTTTGCTTTGTTTACTGCTCGGCGCTGCGGTAGTAGTGCAGGCACAAAGCAGCGATATTGTTGTAAAAGGTACAGTACGGTCAGACTCTGCCGTATTGGACGGAGCCAGCATTGTGCTTAAAGGCAACCCAAAAAAAGCGGCACGTACCGATGCAAAAGGAAACTTTACTATCAGTGTGCCGGCTAACGGTACCTTGTTAATTTCTTTTGTAGGGCTAAAGCCCGAAGAAGTAGAAATTAAAGGCGAGCCAGTAATTAACGTAAGGCTTGCACATACCGCGGGGGCATTAGAAGAAGTAGCCGTTGTGGCTTATGGCTATCAAAAAAAGATAAGCCTTGTAGGTGCGCAATCAACCGTTAATATGGAAGATATTAAGCAGCCTGTTGCAAATTTAAGCGCCGCGCTTGCCGGGCGTATTGCAGGTTTGGTAGGTGTGCAGCGTACAGGCTTACCAGGTAGTAATGGCGCAGACCTTTGGATACGCGGTATCTCTACTTTTAATGGCAGCGGCAATGATGCAAGCGCTTTGATAATTGTAGATGGTGTTCAAGGGCGTGACCTTAATTCTTTTGATCCGGAAGATATTGCCAGCTTTACTATTTTAAAAGATGCATCCGCCACTGCTGTTTACGGCGTTTCTGGTGCAAATGGCGTTATACTTATCAATACAAAAAAAGGCAGGGCAGGCAAGCCCGTATTGATGTTCAACTTTAATGAAGGCGTAAACTCGTTTACAAAAACACCTAAATTAGTTGATGGCCTTACTTATATGAGCCTTAGGAACGAAGCTCAAGTAGCTTCAGGCCTTTTGCCTGACTTTTCGCAGGCTAATATTGATAGTACAAAATTAGGCAACCAGCCTTATTTATATCCTAATGTAGATTGGATGAAAACCATCTTCAACAAAACTGCTGATAGCAGAAGGGCAAACTTTAGTGCCCGCGGTGGATCAGAAAATTCAAGCTATTATATTTCGCTTGCGTATTACGATGAAAAGAGCTTGTTAAAGACTGATGGACTGGCAAAATATAATTCTGATACTCGTTTCAGGAGATACAATTTTACAAGTAACATCAACATGAATTTTACGAGGACAACCAAGTTTGAATTAGGGATTCAAGGGTATATTACCAATACCAATTACCCAGGCATAAACCCACAGCAGGCCTTTGCAGATGTAATGCAGACAACCCCAATTTTATACCCTGCAATGTATCCCGGAAATATTGTGCCCAGTGTTAGTGACCGTGGCGCACAGCCAAACCCTTATGCAGAAATTACACAGACTGGTTATCAGAATATTGCTAGCAACCAGATATATAGCAATGCAAAAATTACGCAAGACCTTAAGGTTATTACGCCAGGCTTAACTGCTTATGCTTTGTATTCTTTCGATAATTACGGAACGCAAAGTATAGTGCGCTATCGCGATAGGAGCCAGTACCTTATTGATAAAACCAACCCTTATAATGCAGATGGTACTTTAAGCCTAAACCTTATAAAAAGCGGTACTGATAACCTTAATTTTAGTAACGCAAATGGTGCGCACAGGCAAAATTATGTAGAAGCAGCTATTAAC
>JAYVUJ010000563.1:0-4424 GCA_043788035.1 Ferruginibacter sp.
ATACGGAGCCGCTAAGCAAAACATTTTCTTTAGAAGTAAATTACGAACTAAGCCTTAATAACGGAAAGAATAACCAAACTATACATTCCTACTCTCCTATTTCAAATAAGTATGACGAAATGGTGGATTCGCTTACCAATTTATTTGATCAGAAAATTACCACCAGCAAGCCTGGTTTTAAAATAAGTTATAATAGCAAAAAACTAAAATATAGTTTTGGGTCTGGTATTGGATTTACACGTTTCGATTTAATGGACCGCACATTTAATAAGGACTACATTCGTAACTACACGAATTTTTTTCCGAGCGCCAACCTTAATTATGATTATAAAAGCGGGCACAACTTAAGGATAGGGTATGATGGAAATACAAGGCAGCCGCAAATAGGCCAATTACAATTGTTGAGGAATAATGATGATTATTTTAACCAATATCTAGGCAACCCATTGTTAAAGCCCTCTTTCAGCAATAATGTTTATTTAAGCCATGGGAGCTATAATTTTATAAAAGAGTCGAGCATATATGAAGGCTTAAATTTTACAGAAACCAGCAACGCTATTACAGATAGCCGTACCATTAATGCAACAACAGGTAAAACTATCAGCCAGCCGATAAATACCAATGGAAACTTTAGCTTTAATTTTTATAGCGGCATCAATTTTAAAATAAAAAAACTGGACCTACGTATAGGCGGTGGGCCAAGAGCAAATTACAGCCATAGCACAGAAATAATAAATGGAGAAAACAATGTTTCCAAAAACCTGAGCGCAGGAATGAGCATCTATCTGAATAAATCGAAAGAAAAAAAGTACGATATTAATTTCTCCAATACTTTCACTTATAACAGCAATAGCACTCAACAGTTTAACCAGGTTATAAAATACAATACTAACGAACTTTCTTTTGATGGCACGGTATACATACATAAAGTTTGGGCCATCAAGAGTGATATTAGTTATTACCTGCGGCAAAAAACGGTGCAGTTTCAAGATAACTTAAGCAACCAGCTTTGGAATGCCAGGCTACAACGCACCTTTAAGAAAAACGAGTTTACAGCCTACTTTGCTATTAAAGATATACTGAACCAAAACACCAATATAACGAGAAGTTTTTATAGCAATACCTTATCCAGCATAACTAACGAAAGGCTTCGCCAATACTGGCTGGTAGGCTTTACCTGGGATTTTAAGAACAAAACATCAGCAGCAGCAAAATAGTAATAACATAAAAAATTTACCATCATGAAATACAAAATATATTTTTTAGCAGCCATCCTATTATCAGCTTTACAAACCACAGCCCAGCAGTTTATAAATAAAGGCACCATTGAATTTGAAATGATAACCAACATTAAAAAAACAATGCCTGATTTTAGTTACCTTAATGAGCTTAAAGAAAGTATGCCCACGTTTAAAACGGCTTATTTTAATTACACTTTTGCCGATAACAAAAGCATTTATAAGTTTACTCACTACGATGAAAAGAAAGCAAAAATACCTGAGTTTTTCACCAACGGGGATGATGACAATGAGTGGTACACAGACTTTACTGCCGGCACCAGTTATGTACAAAAAAGCATTTGGAATTCGCCGTTTAATTTAAAAGATAGTATTAAAGATATACAATGGAAACTATCAAACGAAAGCCGCATTATTGCTGGTTTTAACTGCCGTAAAGCGGTTGGCAAAATAATGGACAGCGTGTATGTTTTTGCTTTTTATACCGATGAAATTACCATTAGTGGCGGGCCCTGCACAATCCATGGTTTACCAGGCATGATATTAGGCGTTACGATACCCCGTTTATATATGTCGATATTAGCAACCAAATTAATGGTGACCGATGTAAAGACGGACATTATTAAACCCACCGCTGCTAAAAAATATTACACGCCTAAAGAACTCAAAGACATGCTTGCCAAAAGATGGCAAAACGATGGCGATGAGGATAATGAAGATAATAAAAAATGGAAAGAACAAATGTATTGGAATTTATTGTTGTGATTTAACCATATAATAATAACAGCTGCGGCTTTATTTACTAGCATCATTGCCAATTACTGACAAAAAAGTAAATTTAATTAAAATAGCTAAAATATAAGTACCCTTAGGATACGGCAAAAGCTTGATAACTATCTTGAAATAATGGATGATAAAAAAGTAAAGGAACTATATTTTCTATTTAGAGATGAGATTGAAAACGATGCAATTGAATATACTAAACAGTTTAAAGAAGAACCAGATAGACGGTATGGTTTTTAGAAAAAATGGTGGCAAAATGATTGCTGCGGAAGAAAAAAATGCAAGAATAATGAAAGTCTTACAACAGGGTTAATAATTATGCTCCCTTATATTTTCCCATTGAGTTGATTAAATACAGAGATGCAAATACTTTCAAAAAAGTACATAAACCAATATACAAAAACGGCAGCCTCACAGCTGCCATTTTAATTACTATTATCTGCAGTAAGCAAATTATTTCCCTAACTCCAGCACCACCGTTTTATAAGAACCTAGTGTAAAATCTTTTACATCAGTTTTGTTTTTTGTAATGATATCTGTAGCGGTAGTAAAGCCCATTGTGCGCTCCGCATACTTGCCAAAAGAAATTACCTTATCGCTTTTAGACGTATTCATCACTACCATTATTGTTTGTCTTTCATCGAACCTAAAGTACACATAAACGCCTTCTTCAGGCACGTACTGCATCATTTTGCCGTAACCGATGGCGGATGAAGATTTCCTGAAATTAGCTAGTGCGTGTACTTGGCGCCATATCTCATAATCTTTAACAGTGCGGCCGCTTAGCTCAAATTTATTTAGTTTATCGCCTGGAAAGCCACCAGGAAAATCAAGCCTTACATAACCATCATTAGGCGATGTTGTTCCGGTGGTTGCCAGTTCATCCCCGTAATATATTTCAGGTATTCCACGGCAGGTAAACAGCCAGCACAAAGAAGATTTATATTTATCCATGTTTTCATTAACGAAAGAATAAAACCTTGTCATGTCGTGGTTATCTAAAAAAATTACATTGCGCATCGGGTCTTTATAAACAAAATCTTGCGCCAGTGTAGTGTATAAATTATTAACGCCATCCGACCAGCCAAAATCTTTTGTCATAGCATCTTGTATGCCCCATAAAGTTTGAAAATCGGTAGTGGCCTGCAGGTTGCTTTTAAAGGGGATATTATAATTATTTTGCGCAAAATAACTTTGGTTAGGCACGCCATGCACCCA
The DNA here is from genome assembly GCA_043788035.1 of Ferruginibacter sp. Taxonomy (GTDB): domain Bacteria; phylum Bacteroidota; class Bacteroidia; order Chitinophagales; family Chitinophagaceae; genus Ferruginibacter. The sequence continues at coordinate 3,240 of JAYVUJ010000563.1, forward strand.
TGTTTCACCAAACATTGTTATCTGTGGAAAGTCGTCCATCAATGCCTTATTGCAACGGTTCATAAACGGCAGGTCGTTATAGCCGTAGGTATCAATGCGCCAGCCATCTATGCCAAATGCTTCTACCGTCCAAACTGCATGCTGTATTAAAAAGTTAGCAACGTATTCATTACTTTGGTTAAGGTCGGGCATTTGTTTGGTGAACCAACCATCGGTCATTTTCTTTTTATCAATGCTGGCTGCATAGGGATCAAAAACTGTCTGGTCTTTATAATTACTATTGGTGTAAACAGGCCATTGGTGCACCCAATCTTTCATAGGCATATCCTGTATTGTAAAGTGATAGATGCCTACATGGTTGTACACGGCATCCTGTATAATTTTCATGCCCCTTGCATGTACGGAATCAATTAATTGCTGGTACGCTTTTTCTCCGCCCAGCCGTGGGTCTATCTTATAATGGTCGGTAAAAGCATAGCCATGTTCTGTACGGTCTGGCATGTCATTTTCCAGCACAGGGTTTAGCCATAAAGTTGTAACACCAAGTTCCTGTAAATATTGCAGGTGGTTAGTAATGCCTTGTAAGTCGCCGCCATGGCGGTTAAACACAGTATCCCTGTTTAAACTTTGGTCACGCATGCCAGGTACTTTATCGTTAGTTGGGTCGCCGTTGCTAAAACGGTCAGGCAATATCAGGTACATAAAATCGCTGGAGTTTATGCCTTGCGCATAACTTCTTCCTTTACCTTCGCGGCGTACTTTTAATTCATATTGCAAATCGATTGTCTTTAAAAATGGGAATTTAAACTTGCCTGGTTTTGCGGTTGCATCTATCACCAGATCAAGAAAAACATAGTTTGGGTTTTCAACCCTGTTTATTTTTACAAGGCTTACGCCTATTGCCAGTTTTACACCACCAGGACCCATCTTTATCATGGGGATGCTATCGGCAATATGGTCGCCATGCAACATAACCTGCAGCTTATTCCACTTCATGCCAGTAAACCAATTGGTTGGGTAACACTGGTATTTGGCTTGTTGTGCGTACGATAAAGACGTAGTGCCTATCAAAAGGCATATTACAAAAACTCTTTTCATAGTTGTTTATTTAATTTTTATCCTAAGGGTTAAAATGGCGGCCAGTATCATCATACAGCCACCAAGCACGATAGTGTAGATGGCATT
>JAYVUJ010000564.1:0-3015 GCA_043788035.1 Ferruginibacter sp.
GCTCTTATGAAAAACAACTGTAAAAATGTGCGACGCCTGTGATGCTCCACATAGCTGCTGTATTTGCCCGAAAAAAAAAAGACATCTTTTATATCGTTAACACAATTATTTAACGATAAAAGTTATGGCTATTAAATAAAGTACACTAAATTTATAGACTATTAATAATCTAAAAAAAATTTTGCTATGGCCAACACCAACAAGCCTTTACATTTTGAAACGTTGCAGGTTCATGCAGGTTTCAGTCCTGACCCTGTTACGCACTCAGCGCAAGTGCCGATTTACCAAACCAGCAGTTTTGTTTTTGACAGTTCCGAACATGCTGCCAATTTGTTTGGGCTGCGAGAGTTTGGCAATATTTATACCCGTATAATGAACCCCACAACAGATGTATTTGAAAAACGCATTGCTGCGCTGGAAGGTGGCGTGGGGGCAGTTGCTACGGCTTCGGGCATGAGCGCACAATTTTTAGCGCTGCATAACTTATTGTTGCCCGGCGATAATTTTGTAAGCAGTTCCTTTTTGTATGGCGGCAGCTATAACCAGTTTAAAGTATCGTTTAAGCGCATTGGCGTTGAAGTGCGCTGGGCAGATGGTGATGATGCAACAAGCATTGCATCGAAAATAGACGACAGGACAAAAGCCATCTATGTAGAGAGCATTGGCAACCCTGGTTTTAGCATCCCCGATTTTGAAGCCATTGCGGCGATAGCGAAACAATATGATATTCCATTGGTGGTTGATAATACTTTTGGTGCGGCTGGTTACCTCTTTAGGCCGATAGATTTTGGCGCCAATGTGGTTATTGAAAGTGCCACAAAATGGATTGGCGGGCATGGCAACAGCATTGGCGGCGTAGTGGTTGATGGCGGCAATTATAATTGGGGCAACGGAAAATTCCCTCAGTTTACCGAGCCGGACGAAGGCTACCATGGCATGAAATTTTGGGAAATCTTTGGTACCGGCGGCCCCTTTGGCAACATCGCTTATATTATCCGTTTGCGGGTTAGCGGTTTGCGTACCTGGGGGCCTGCGTTAAGCCCATTCAATAGTTTTCTTTTTATACAAGGGCTGGAATCTTTAAGCCTTCGGGTTGATAAGACCGTGCAAAATGCTTTGGCGCTTGCCACCTGGCTGGAAGCTCATCCGCAAGTGGAATATGTAAATTACCCTGGCTTGCAAAGCAGTAAATATTATGCGCTGGCAACCAAGTATTTAAAGCGTGGTTTTGGCGGCGTATTATCTTTTAAAATTACCGGTGGCAAGCAAGCTGCGGATAGTTTTGTGAACTCGCTACAGCTGATAAGCCATCTTGCAAATGTCGGCGATTCGAAAACGCTCATCATTCATCCTGCTACCACAACGCACGAGCAATTAAGCGAAACAGAACAGGTAACGGCAGGAGTAGAACCAGGGCTGTTACGCATTTCGTTGGGCGTGGAGCATATTGAAGATATTAAAGATGACCTGCAAAATGCTTTTGATATAGTGAAGAATTAAGAAACTTATTGGCATAAAAAACGCTCCATGAAAATGGGGCGTTTTATTTTAGATGCTTTTTTGCCCGGGCCAATACAGCAGCTTTGGTCATCATCGTTGCGTCATTCACTTTTACGGCCTACCTTTTTGGTACTCTTCCGCAACTTGCTACCTTGTACTTTTTTGGCGTAATAACTTACCACTTTTTAACTTCCAATTGCGGCAAAAACTACAATGTGATATAAATGACAAAGGTTTATTCCCTCGTAGATAAATAGTTGTAATCCTCCATTATTTTTTCTAAAAAATCTATCGCATACATATCTGTAGAAACTTTTAACACGCCTTGCACTTTATAGGCCACCCGGTTACACATATCGTATTGGTTGGTCTTGGCGGTTTGGTTCAATACATTTTTTATAGTGTTGATATCACGGTCGCTAAGGCGCATTACTTCCGGAAATTTTACTTTATAATTTTGTTCGGCAACGTGCATAAAAATAGTATCATCAACCGTTAAAGAAGAGTTTGTATTTACTACAACTGTGCCAGCCACAATATCACCTAAACGCTGGCTTTTGGCAGAGATACTCATAATTACAATGGAACTAATACCGCCGATGAATAACCATATCAACCCTGTATAACCATTGTTCCAAAACAAGGTAAAAATGATAAATGCCCATTCGTAAAAACGCATAAACCAGCGGAGCAGGTATTGCCCCAGCGTGGGTTCGCCGCCATCAAGGCTTACAACTTTTATGTGCAGTATTTTTTTGCCGATGGTTTGTCCATTCATTAAAACTTCGCTTGCCGTTGTATAGGAAAGCGTAGGTATTACCAGCAATAGCAGCACCAACCCTGCGCTTCCTTCGCCCACCCTAAAGCCACCATATAATAAATATAAAATGCTGAACATGTAAAGGAGTATCAAAGTGAAATCGATTAGGTAAGCAAGCAGCCGCTTGTGAAATTCGGCAATTTCAAATTCTATATCAATATTAAATGGCGTAGCTATTTGTATAACAGGCATGCTACAAATTAACTATTTAGTTTTGAACAAAAAAATAATGAGGTAGAAACGCTGACTAAGAGGATTGAAACTGATAAATCGGATTTTTTTGCTGCTCATTCCTATTCTTTTTACTCAAATGCCTACTCATTTTAGTAGAAGAAATATTTTAAACCGATTATTACTATATCATTACTCTACTTGGACTATTCTTAAAAATAAAATAGGTGAGCAGTTATCAGCTAAATCAGTTTCAATCCGTTTAATGAGCGTTTCTATCCTACTTGTGTGCTAACGGTAGCCGCCAAGGGAGGGTTTTTAGAGCCAGCCTATTTAAATCTTTTCAAATCCGCAGCGCCATGAACGTTCCTTTCGAGGGGAGGGAAGCCTTTCTATTTCTTTTAAAAAACGAGATGCATTTTTAACGCAGATTTTCTTTATTTTTATCAAATGCGTGAAGGGATGTTCATAAAAAAGAATGTGGATAAATGGAATGCCTACCAGCGTACCCAAACCGACGACCC
>JAYVUJ010000565.1:0-5537 GCA_043788035.1 Ferruginibacter sp.
TAGCATTGGCAATGATTGAAGATGCGGAACAAAAAGGATTATTTGCTTTCATGATGTTGTTCCCCCATCTTCTAAAGGAGGGTAATTTGGAGACCCTACTTTAATAGGCAGGCTTTACGTTTATAAAATTAAATTACTATTGATTTTATTCTCTCCGCGTCTACCTATCATGTGGTAAAAGCCGATTAAAAAACAAAAGTACAAGAGTGCTACGCCACCGCAGCCCCACATAGCTGCTGTATTAGCCCGGACAAAAATTGTATGTTGTATTTTTCAAATCACAAAATTCAACGCTTCCGGCAAAGGGTTTTTATCCCTAATTGATACATCGCTTTTGTGGTACACTATTGAATACGGCGGCACCGAATTTGTTAGCCACACATTGCCGCCAATCACGCTATCGTGCCCAATTACAGTCTCACCGCCTAAAATTGTTGCGCCCGAATATATGATCACATTATCCTCAATTGTAGGGTGCCTTTTTATTTGTACCAGCCCTTTATTTACACTTAACGCACCAAGGGTTACGCCCTGGTAAATTTTTACATTGGTGCCGATGTTGCTTGTTTCGCCAACCACTATACCCGTACCATGGTCTATAAAAAAAGATGTGCCTATAGTTGCGCCGGGGTGGATGTCAATACCTGTTTTGCTATGCGCATATTCTGAAAAAATGCGGGGTAAAATAGGCACGCTCTGCTTGATTAACTGGTGCGATAAACGGTACACGGCTGTAGCATAAAAACCAGGATAAGCCACTAGCACTTCTTCAATGGAAGTGGCTGCGGGATCAAATTCCAGGATAGCTTCCGCGTCTTTTAACAGCGCGTTGTAAATGGCAGGGACCTGGTTAAAAAAAACATCGGTTATCTCATGCGTTTTTGGGCCATTGCCGGTTACATCGTATACCAACGTTGCTAAATAGCTTTTATAAGATTCAAATTCCCTGGTTAGCTCTTGCTCGGATAATTTTTTTTGCTTTTCAGGGATAAATAAAAATTCAAAAAAATTGTCAACAAATTCTATGGCCAATACTTTATCCGGAAAGCTAGCCGTTGAGGACTGGTGCCGGTTGTAAAGGTCTTTTATAAATTTTGTTGTGCTCATTTGTTACTGGTGTGCTGCTATTTTATTTGCCGGATGATGCTGTTTATTTTTGGCACTTACTGTATCATACAAGCGCCAACAGTTACGTTGCTTGTTTCATCAATTAAGATGGCGCCGCCATTTACACGCAATTTTTTGTATGAATCGAACGGTACCGGCGATGCTGTTTTTATTTTTACTTTTACAATATCGTTTAGCATAGCTTGTTCTGGCGCAGGTTCTTCTAACAAAGAATTTACATCCAGCTTATATTCAATTTCTTTTACTACCGCCCTCATTACACGGCTGTTTATTTGCAGCAAATATTTATTGCCTGGTATTAATGGCTTGTTGCCCATCCAGCATAATAAAACATCCAATTCATTTTCTACGGATGGCTGGTTGTCCCGTAGTACAATTACATCGCCGCGGCTAATGTCGATATCATCTTTTACATGCAATACCACGCTTTGCGGGGCAAATGCTTCGGTTACTTCTTTGCCGCCAATTTCTATAGCGCTGATGGTGCTTTCCAAGCCTGATGGCTGTACGGTAATTTTATCGCCTACTTTATAAATACCACTTACCACTTTTCCGGCGTAGCCACGATAGTCGTGCAGGGCTTCGGTTTGCGGGCGAATTACATATTGCACCGGAAACCTTGCATCTGAATAATTGATATCATTCGCTACTTCTACATTTTCTAAAATATGCAATAAAGATTCACCTTCGTACCACGGAAAAGAGGCAGCCTTTTCTACAATATTATCGCCGTTGATGGCGCTGATGGGTATGTAGGTAATATCTTTTAAACCTAAAGAAACAGCTACGGCTGCGTAATCAATCACGATGTTATTGTACACATCTTCTGAATTATTTACGAGGTCCATTTTATTGATGGCTACCACAATATGCGGAATGTTGAGCAGCGACGCAATGATTGAATGGCGGCGGGTTTGTTCGGCAACACCGTTCCTGGCATCTACCAAAATAATTGCTAAATCAGAATTAGAAGCGCCAGTTACCATGTTACGGGTGTACTGCGTATGGCCGGGTGCATCGGCAATTATGAACTTGCGTTTTGGTGTACTAAAATATTTATAGGCTACATCAATTGTAATGCCTTGCTCTCTTTCCGCACGTAACCCATCGGTCAATAAAGCCAAATCAATTTCCCCATCTTCCTTGTTTTTGCTTTGCTTTTCAATTGCTTCCAATTGATCGATCATGATAGATTTGCTATCATATAATAAACGGCCAATCAACGTGCTTTTGCCATCATCTACACTGCCCGCGGTTATAAATCGTAAAATATCCATTCTCTTTTAGTTATAAGTGATGAGTTATAAGTGATGAGTTTCAATACGCTACATCACTTATTTTCGTTTAGCATCTATTATGGTACTTAATTATTTACTGCTTTTTCTGGAAGTTATTATTGCACTTTTTATCACTTTTAAAAGTTCTATTTTAGTTATGAGTGATAAGGGATGAGTTTCAATACGCTACTTCACTTATTTTCGTTTAGCATTTATTATGGTAATTAATTATTTACTGCTTTTTCTGGAAGTTATTGTTGCACTTCTTATCATTTTTAAAATTTCTATTTTAGTTATGAGTGATGAGTTATAAGTAATGAGTTTCAATGTAATACTTCACTTATTTTTTAGCTGTTTTGTTTGTTTTACTATTTGCCACTTTTTCTGGAAGTTATTATTGCACTTCTTATCATTTTTACAATTTCATTTGCATCTTTTTGCATACTTGCAAATTCTTTTTTATCTACATATTCTGTTTCGAAAAGTAATTCAAGCTAGTATAATGTTTCATCATTTTTCTTTTGGGCTACTCCCAATTTATGAACAAAGTCCGCCTTGCTTTCAGCATTTTGAGCTTCTCTAACCAGCGTCCCTATGGCTGTTCCGCTTCTTAATAATTGTTTGCTTAGAACGAACTCCTTTTTACTTTCAAGTAAAAATTTATACAATTTTATTACTCTTACAGCAAATGAAAAACGCTTGTTTTTTATAATACTATCGCTCATGAGTTATAAGTTATGAGTACTTTTCAATTTAAAAACTATTTGCAAAGCATAAAGTGCTACAATTTGAGACTTATCATTCATAACTCATAACTAATCTAAAAGTATCCATTCTTCTTCCTGTCCTCCATCGCTGCTTCGCTTACCCTGTCGTCTATCCTTGTTTCGCCTCGTTCGCTGGTTTTTGTGGCGATGATTTCTTTGATGATGTCATCTATATTTGATGCTCCGGATTCAACCGCCGCGGTGCAGGTCATGTCGCCTACGGTTCTGTACCGCACTTGTTTTACAGATACTTTATCTGTTTCATCTAATTGAATAAATTGGGATGTGGCTACTAACTGCCCTTGCCATTCCAATACCTCCCTGTTGTGCGCAAAATAAATGGAAGGCAGTTCAATGTTGTTTCTTTTAATATAATTCCAAATGTCCAGTTCCGTCCAGTTGCTGATGGGGAAAACGCGTACGTTTTCGCCTTTGTGGATACGGCCGTTGTAGGTGTTCCATAATTCGGGGCGCTGCAGTTTTGGATCCCACTGCCCAAACTCGTCCCTTACAGAAAATATCCTTTCTTTGGCACGTGCTTTTTCTTCGTCCCTTCTGGCGCCGCCAATACAGGCATCAAATTTAAATTCTTCGATGGTATCTAATAAGGTGTAGGTCTGCAGGGCGTTACGGCTTGCAAACTTACCTTTTTGCTCTGTTAGTTTTTTTTCTTTGATGGTATCAGCTACGTTCCTAACAATCAATTTTTCGCCCATGCTGTTGGCGAGGTAATCCCTAAAATCCAGGGCTTCCTGAAAATTATGCCCAGTATCAATATGGACTAAAGGAAAAGGGAATTTGCCGGGGCGAAAGGCTTTTAATGCAAGGTGTACTAAAACGATAGAATCTTTACCGCCGGAAAACAATAAAGCCGGGCGCTCAAACTGGCCGGCTACCTCCCTAAAAATATGGATGGATTCTGATTCGAGTATATCTAAATAATCTAAGCGGTGGTTGCTGTTTGTATCTGTTGCCGCGGCTTCGTTAGGTGCTGCTTTATAATCTGTTTCCATCTTTGTATTGTTAAGTAGTAAGTCTATTTTTAAAGGGCTGCTATTAAATTTTAGCCTCTTCATATTCGTCTGTTGCTGTTGCGTTTGGTTCGTGTACGTGCAGCCCGCATTCTTTTTTATCGGCATCTTCCCACCACCAGCGGCCGGCCCTAAAATCTTCTTCGGGGCGGGTGGCACGGGTGCATGGCTGGCAGCCAATGCTTACAAAACCTTTATCGTGCAGCGGATTATATGGAACGTGGTTTTGGTTGATGTATAGTTTAACTTCTTCCCCTGTCCAATGCAAAATTGGGTGGTATTTTATTATGTTGTTAAATTCATCCCATTCAATTATGGGAAGATCTTGCCTATCCGGCGAATGTTCTGCCCTTAAGCCTGTTATCCAGATAGCGTTGCCCGCGAGTGCTCTTTTTAGTGGCTCAACCTTGCGGATAAAGCAGCAATCTTTTCTGTTTTGGATAGATCCATAAAAGGAGTTGGGGCCCCTTTCTTCCACTAATTTCTGTAAAGGCGCTTGTTCAGGATAATAAGCTTTTATTTTAGTGTTGTATTGTTCGTTGGTGCTGTTCCAGGTAGAATAGGTTTCGGCAAACATACGCCCGGTATCCAGCGTAAATATTTTTACTGGCAGTTTGTTACTCAATATTTCATGAGAAATTACCTGGTCTTCGTAACTAAAGCTGGAAGAAAAAGTTACCTGCCCTGGGTATTCGCTATTGATTAATTTTAAAAAATCGGCAATACTTAGTCCATTTAATTGATGGAGTAAATGGGGTACACTAGTTTTGAGTGATGAATTCATGCTAAAAAAATAAAATTGTGGATAAAAAAGTCTGCAAAAAATTTAACCAAAACTTAAATAATCAACAGCTATGAAGTTTTATTTCGCAATAAGTACACACCTGCAATATGGGAGGGGATAAAAGCATAATTTTATAAAGTCTATCTAAATGATGGACAAATATACTTTACAAAAATGAGATAGAAAATTTTTTATTGAAAGAGGAAACAACGGCTGCCTACTTGCGCAACAGCTTGTAAATGCGGATGGCGCTCATTAGTAGCCCGATAAAAACTACCAGCCCTACAAGCCCCCAAACAAGGCTCATGCTTTGCTTTACTACCACCAGCATTACGATAGCAATCAAAAAAACGGTGGCTACTTCATTCCACAAGCGCAATTGTTGGGAAGAAAGCCTAAAAATACCTTTCATTTGATCGGCATATATTTTTTGGAGACTGAACTGGTAGGCGTACAGGCAGGCGACAAAGCCCAATTTTATCCATAGCCATTGGGGGATGCTGCCATACATAAAACCCATCCAGGTGCCTAAAATAAGCGTGAGGATGGC
>JAYVUJ010000566.1:0-7570 GCA_043788035.1 Ferruginibacter sp.
GGTGGTATAATTGGCTGTGGGGTTATCAAAATCGTAACCGGCAAATTTGGCGAACGCTGTTTTCTTTGCGTACAAAGATGCATCAATCTTTGCTTTTAAATTTTTGCCTGGCGAGCCGAAAAGCCATTTGGCATTAATGGTGCCTTCTATAGCATTGCCTGTGCCGAGTACCGCATCTTTACCAAAATCTACATTAATCTTTAAGCGGTTAGGCATCACCGTTTCTACTTTTATTTGCTTCTCAAAAGTAGCGCCGCCAACCTTTATCCGTACCAGCCAATTACCCGTTGGCGAGCTTGCATCCGTGGCTGTCTTAAATAAATAAAACCCATCTTCAGCATCGCTTTGTACTACGTGTTTGTATAACTGGCCTTGCGGTGTAAAAAGGCTAAATTCTACTGGATGGTCTTTCGGCAATTTCTTTTCCCTGTCTTCTATAATGCAGTTGATATACATCGTATCGCCCGGGCGCCAAACGCCTCTTTCGCCAAAAATAAAACCTTTAATGCCATTCTTTATTTCTGCGCCGCTTACATCAAAACGGCTTAATGGCAACGAGCTTCCGTCATCAAGCTTTAAATATCCTCTTTCGTTTCCCTTTTTTGCAATTAATAGGTAAGGCTTATGCTTTGCGTCAATTGTTGCAAAGCCATCACTGCCACTTTCGCCTTTGCTGATGATGGTGTGCTGATAGTCCATTATTTCCAGTTCCACGTTATTCATCGGCTCTGTAGTAAGGATATTGCTTACCGCAATTACCAGGTTATTATCGCTGCCACGCTTTGCCGTAAGCCCGATGTTGCTGGCTAAAATATTCCTTGTTGCCCAGCGGTCTTTGTTATAATACGAGCGGCTGTTAGGGTCATCTTTCTTATCCCAATTGTAGCCGTATGGATAGTAAGTATCGTACCGGCTCCAAAATGCTTCGTCCTCATCCATGCCACTGCCGCGGCTTTCGTTATAGCCTTCATCACTTTCATCACTTTCACTTGCGTTACCCAAAGTAGAGCCTTTGCCTGTATCCGCCGTTTGGTACAAAGAATATTTTGGCCTAAAGCCAATAGTAACGCGGTAAATGGCGCCTTGCTCCGTCTTTAAAAACTTATCTATGTCAAGGCTAAAATGCTGGTGCTTGTGCAGGTCCAGTGTTTTATTATCATCCAGGCGCAATGTTTTTTGTACTATTGGCTTGGCTACTTTTCGTAAACCATCGCTGCCGGCTAAATTATTGTCCTGCAAAAATTGTGGTACGTTATTTTCGTAAATTTTAATGATGCTGATGTCTACCGCTTTTAAATTGATAGCCTCAAAAGGCAATACCAACCGGCCAGAATGAGGCAGTATATTTCCCTTGCCATGAATTTTTACAGAAGGCATTTTATTCGCGAAATTAATGTTGGCTGTATAGCCTTTATCAAGGATGGTACCCCACACATTTGTTATGCCTGCGTTTACATTTACGGTATAATTTCCATCAGGCTTGCCGCCCGTAAATACTTTAATTTCGCTCCCGTTAATGGTGTAAGAAATATCGGGTTGGTTACTGATAGTCGCCAGCCCGGTAAGGTCTTGCCCAATTGCAATGGGGTCGCTACATTGTATGGACGCATATTGCTGTGCATCGTTTACGGCCGTTACGTTCAGCACTTTGAAATCGCCTGCTGCAGGCACTTCTATGGTTTTGTCGCCTTTTACTTCCATGTTTGCTGGCTTGCCATCCCAGTTAATACTTACAAAGCCTGCACTACTGGCTCGCTCTATATTTTCAATGGTAAACTTATGCGATTTTACCGCATCGTTGTGTTGCCAGTTTATTTTTAAAGGCTTGTTATTTTGCGAAGCATTTACCAGGTTTTCAATATCGGTACCAGCTTCCACATCGGCGGTTTCAACCTCGCCATTTAATAGCATTTTATTTTTATTGCCGGTACTCCGCAGGCCATCATCGGTAATTTTAAAAGATGGCTTTATCGTTTGGATATCAAACCGGAATTCTTCAAATTTACCAGGCACTTTTGTAACCTTGCCCAGCTTGAATTTTACTTCGTATAACTGCCCTGGCTTTAAATAATTCTCTTGTTTAAATTCAATGGTAGTTGCATCAACCCAGGTAGCTTTTCCCTTTACACTGGGCGAAAATTCAAACAGGGTTTCCTTTACTTCTTCGCCAAGCGTATGGGTAGTGTTAGCTTCGCCTGCCAGTTGTATGCGGATGACCGTAGACTTACTGACGGTGCCGGTTGTGTAGGCATCGATGTACTTGCTAAAGGCGGGGTCTACATCAATACGCTTGTCTTTTTTGTTGCAGGAAAATAAGGAAAAAATAAGGGTAAGGCAAATGATTGCCGTTAAAAAAGTTGCGCTGAACTTTTCGGTACGGGTAACAGAATCGGGGTCCATAATGGTTAAATTATTTTTTGTTCAGCGTACCAGGGTGGTATTGCTGTTGGGTTTGATGATGTAAATGTTGCATTAATTTTCATTGGTACAATGGCTTATTTACATAAAATCTGTTAAACAATCTGTAAATATATTAACTACTGGTTAACCACTATACATGCTGTTGGGGCTATACAATTGTGGCTTACAAATACGCTTCGTAATTAATTTTTGTTTTAATTGTAAGTTTCCTTTTTGTACCAGCAAATACAGCAGCTATGTGGAGCTTCATAGGCGTCGCACGTTTGTACATTTGTTTTTTATGGAATCTTTTACGATGCATTATAGGGCTTGTACTGATTGTAAATTATTAAAATTCCGGAAAAGCCGCACCAGCTTTGCAGGAAAAGGCCGAGCCCTGTTGCTACAAATACAAATATACCTTGATAATAAAAGTTTATTAAGGCAAGCCACTGTTACTAATAAATAATAAGTTAGCAAGTTGAGGAAGCGTACCAAGTAGGACTGAAGTACAAACGTACGACGCCACCGCAACTACACAGAGCTGCTGTATTGGTCCAGCTCAAGAAAAAATTACTTAAAAATTAAGAATTAAGAATTCTTTCTTGCAGTAAGGCTTTAATTAAATTGCGGGGATGGAGAGGCACAAACAAAAAACTAACAACTAAAAACGATAGACATTTAATAAAGCTGCTCATCAAATTGCAACGAAGGGATAGGGACTTTTTTATTTACTAAAAATTTATTGCGCCATGCCACCACGGCACCTGTTAACGCTAGTAAAATTAACAGCGATAACCCTCTTCCCAAGCCTGCCCTTTCTGAGATAAACCCTATGAGCGATGGACCAGTTAGAAACCCAATTAGGCCGCCTGTGGTTACCATGGCAAAACCCTCTACGGTGCTTACGCCAGGTATGTTTGCGGAGGCACTAAAAAGTACCGGCACAATGCAAGAGGAGCCACAACCAATTAGTACATACCCTACAATTGCCAGTGGTACATTGGGCGATAATACTACGGCGGTAAAGCCAATGGCAGATAATATACAGCCGCATATAACTATAGTTTTACTGCCAATTTTAGCTATGAGCCCATCGCCATTTAAACGGCCTATAGTCATAGCAATGGAGAAGCCGGCGTACCCTAAGCTTACCAACTCTTTAGGTGCATGCAGCGACTCTTTAAAATAAATGGCGCTCCAGTCTGCCACGCAGCCTTCGGCCATAAATGTTACCATGCATATAAACGAGATACCCAAAATTGTTGGTGATGGCAGCTTGATGCCCGACCTGCTGTGGATGATGTCTGTATTGGCCAGGTATAGTTTTTTATTACTGGTTATTACAATAAGGATAATAGAGGCAACAAGCACTATCTGCCAGCCGGAAATAAGGTGCAAAGAAAATAATACTGCCGCTAAACCTGCGCTGGTAGCGCCACCCAGGCTATACATACCGTGGCAGGTACTCATCAATAATTTATTATCCCGCTTTTCTAAAATGTTTACGGTGGCATTGGACGATACGCCATTTAAAAAACTGAAAACGCCAAATAAATAAAGGCTAATCCATAACATAGGGCGGTTTACGGCATTTATCTGCAATATCATTATTAAACATAAAATGCGGTAGCCATTAAACATCCATTTGCCTACAGGTATTTTGCTGAACACCCTTGTTGATAATAACATACCGGTGATGGCGCCTAATGGCGATAGCAATAATGATAAGCCGAGGCTACCATCTGTAAAGCCAAGCCGTTGTTTAATACCCGGTATGGCAGCTACCCATGTACCAAATAAAAGGCTGGATGTAGCGAATAAAAAACTAATGGCCAGTGCAGGCTTATTTTTTACAAAGGAAGAAAGGTTCTTGATCATTTGGATGGATAGAATGATAAATATGCAGTAACTGCTATGCTTGTAAAATTAACGAATGCTTGTTTGTGCGGCACAAAAATTTATTAAGGCTATCATCGTATTAAAAGCTGCTGTACAAAAGCTGCCATACAAAAGCAGGCATTATAAACACACATCACCTTTACTTTACTTTACTTTTCTATTACATAAAAATAAATATATTGAGATGCAAGCCCAAAGAAAGCTTAATTTATTTTGCAATTACATTTTAGTTTACGGATATTAACTATTAATTTAAACAATGACAGAAATAGAAGTAGAAATAGCAACAATAAATTTTGTAAAAATTACTTTAAAAAATGCAGAAAGCAGCCATGGCTGGTTCCATACTGAAAGGGTTTGGAAAAATGCCCTAATGATTACCAAAGAAGAAAAAGCAGCTGTATTTATAGTTACGCTTGCAGCTTTATTGCATGATATTGCAGACTCAAAATTTAATAATGGTGATGAAGAAATTGGCCCTTTAAAAGCAAAGGTATTTTTACAATCCATTAGTGTACCTGAGGCAGTTGTGCTTCATGTTGAAAATATAATCCGCCATATTTCTTTTAAGGGTGGAAATTTTGCCAGTACGTTTCACTCGCCAGAACTTTCGGTGGTGCAGGATGCCGACCGGCTCGATGCTATTGGCGCTATTGGCATTGCCAGGGCGTTTGCGTACGGCGGCTACAAAAACAGGGAGCTGTACAACCCACTCATTGAGCCTGATTTAGCCATGGCAAAAGATGCTTATAAAAATAGCAACGCCCCCACCATTAATCATTTTTACGAAAAATTATTGCTGTTAAAGGATAAGATGAATACAAAAACAGGCAAGCAAATGGCAGCGCAAAGGCACTTGTTTATGGAAACTTTTATAGCGCAATTTTATTTAGAATGGGAAGGTGAAAAATGACAGGCCGCTTACCTGATAGATTTTTTACCGGAAACGCTGTAAGGCGGACATTAAATAATTTTTCGCTGCAAAAATTTTGATTCCCCTTGAATAAAGATTATTATAAAACCAGCGATTCAATCATTTCTAAATCGTTGTTGAATTTTACAAACCTAGCCGGAAAACCTGCCGCTACACTGCCAATTTTATGTTGCATGCCGATTGCTTTTGCAGCCCGTGTGGTAGCCATTTGTACGGCTTCGTTTACGGTAACATTTAATTGTAGCACGGCATTACGCACTGCATCCGCCATTGATATGGTAGCCCCTGCGAGGTTGCCCTCAGGGTTCCTGTAAAGCCCATCTACCAATTTTGCTTCAAAGCCTTCCCACTTAAAGCTTTGTTTTTTTCTGCCTAAAAAAAGTGCATCGCTTATCAATATTAGTTTGTCTTTTTTTAAGCGGTAGGCAAGCTTTGCTGCGGCAAAATCACAATGGGCCCCATCTAAAATTATGGGTGCATATACCTCTTCATTTGAAAAAGTAGCCCCTACAAGCCCTGGTTCCCGATGCCCGAATTGCGTCATGGCGTTATATAAATGCGTTACTAGTTGTATGCCCTTGCTAAAATAATATTGCGCTTGTTTGTACCTCATGTTGCTATGGCCTGCAGAGATGATAAAGCCGCTCTCCAGCAGCATATCAAGCTGTTCGCCTGTAAAACATTCCGGCGCTATAGTCATTACTTTTATAACATCTTTTCCATGGCGAATAATTTCTTCCAGCTCTATATTTGTTGGCGTGCGCACATATTTGGCCAGGTGTGCACCACGTTTTATGGGGTTGATGAACGGGCCTTCCAAATGCATGCCGAGTACGCCGTTGTTGTATTTATCCCTGTAATTTTTTATGGCTTCAATCCCTTTTAAAATATTTTCGTGGCTGGATGTTATGAGGCAGGGCAAAACTTCTGTAGTGCCATATTTTAAGCTGCTATCATAAATATCGTTGATGCTTTCTTCGGTTGGGTATTGGCTAAAATAAAATTGTTCGCCGCCGTTTATGTGTATATCAATAAAGCCTGCCGAGATATTATTTCCTTTAAGGTCTATCTTTTCTATATTTTCAGGCACTTCGTTTTGTACGGATTGAATAATGCCGTTTTCGATAATAATGACGTTATCGTGTATTATTTGGTTTGCCGTGTGGATAACGCTGTTTATGATGGCCTTTTGCATGATACAAAATAAGAAGAATTTTTTGATACTACTGCAAGGATTTTTAAAAAATCAAACTTACCACATTCCAGATAAAGGCTACAAGGATGCTCAACAAAAATTCCAAATTTTCAGGAAAGAAAAAGCCAGCCATTATTAAAAGGCTGGCTTAAAAAATTAGCATTTACCTTTTTTGATCTGTGTATTTTTTAAATATGCTGCTGGCAGTATGGCCGCCAAACCCAAAAGTATTGTTTACGGCATAATTGACCGTTTGATGTATAGACTTGCCGAGAATGATATTCATGCCTTCGGGAGTAGCTTCATCAAGATTTGTAGTATTGATTGTGCCGGGTATAATATCGAACTTTGTTGATAAAATACAAATGATGGTTTCAATTGCACCGGCACCGCCCAACAAATGGCCCGTCATAGATTTGGTGGCGCTGATAGCAACTTTTGAATCGCCAAATATTTTTTTAATTCCTTTTAATTCACTCATATCGCCAAGCCCGGTACTGGTGGCATGTGCATTTATATAATCGATTTTATCGGGCGAAAGCTGAGCATCCTTTAATGCCTTGCTCATGCCCAAAGCCGCGCCCAGCCCGTCGGGAGCGGTACCCGTTAAATGATAAGCATCTGCCGCCATGCCGCCGCCAACCATTTCGGCATAAATTGTAGCACCGCGTTTTATGGCATGTTCCATTTCTTCTAAAATAATTGCGCCTGCTCCTTCGCCCACTACAAAGCCATCCCTGTCTTTATCAAAAGGCTTGGAAGCGCTAAGGGCATTATCATTATTTTTTGATAGTGCCTGAGCAGAACTAAAACCACCTACAGATGATTCGGTAATAGCTGCTTCAGAACCACCGGCAATCATAATGGTTGCCTTGCCCATACGGATGGTATCAAATGCATTTATGATAGCCGTATTGGAAGATGCGCAGGCTGATACTGTACAATAGTTAGGGCCATGCAGTTTGTTGCGGATGGATATTACGCCTGCCGCAATATCAACAATCATTTTAGGTATAAAATATGGGCTAAACCTTGGCGTGCCATCGCCTGTGTGAAACTCTTTCAACTGAGCTTCAAAAGTACCAATGCCACCGTTGCCGGAGCCCCATACTACGCCTACTTCATACCGGTCAATTTCC
>JAYVUJ010000567.1:0-2954 GCA_043788035.1 Ferruginibacter sp.
CGCTTTATAACAACACCACAGGATCCAACAATACCGCTTTAGGTTATTTTGCAGATGTGACTTCGAACGCTTTGACCTATGCCACAGCAATAGGTGCCAATGCTAAAGTTTCTGCAAGCAATAATATGGTATTTGGAGATACCCATGTTGTTGGTTGGGGATTTGGGACGGATCCAGGGGGGGCTGCCATTCATGTAGGCACTGACGGTACAAATGGCAACGGTGCTACTTTAACCCTAGGAGGTACGTGGACAAGCACATCGGACAGTACAAAAAAACATGATATTAAAAACATTGGCTACGGTTTAAAAGAAGTAATGAAACTACGCCCCGTAACCTATAAAATGAATGGTACAAACTACCAAGATGTAGGTTTTATAGCACAGGAAGTAAAACTGATTGTACCGGAAGTTGTGTATGGTAAAGAAGGGCAAATGACGATGTCTTACGGGCAGATAACTGCCGTATTAACAAAAGCCATGCAGGAACAACAACAAACAATAGAAAAATTACAACAAATGATAGAAACGCAACAAAAAGAGATTAATATTTTAAAAGAAAAGATTCAGAAATAAATTGATTTACCCCGATGTCATTTTTTTAGAAAAATGACATCTTTAAACAATTATTATTTACACTTAAAATATAACTCATGTTACGCTATTTATTAACCTCAGCACTTGCCTTAACAGGTTTACTTGCTCAGGCTCAGGATGTGTTTTTTTTAAATAATGCTGCCGCTGTAACCATAGCGACTGGTGCCGTAGTTACGGTGCAGGGTGGTTTGCAAGCGGCAAGTGGAAGTACTATTTTACATAATGGCAGTATATATTTTAACAACAACAGCGATGCTAATCATAGCAATTGGACAGATAATAATTCATCTGGTATTTTTACAGGTGGCAGCACGGGAATGGTTTATTTTCAAAGCACTAGCGGGCATAGCATTGTGGGCAATACTGTTTTTCCTTCGGTTACTTTTGATGCAGTTGGAGGATCAACTACCATTAGCAATAATATTACTATCTCAAATAACCTGCTTCTTAAAAATGGTAAATTAAATACCAGCAGTTTTCAAGTAATAGTGCTAAATAATGCTGCCAATGCAGTACAGGCAGATGCAAGCAATACCAATTATGCCAATAGTTGGGTAAATGGAAATTTGCGCCGTAGCATAACAGCCAATACTAGTACATATGATTTTCCGGTGGGCAATGCTACACAGGCTAATTTATTGCAGTTTGTTAATAATAACATTACTGGCCCATCCTTGTTTACTGCATCTTTTGGCCCCAAACCCGGTAATGATGTAGGCCTGCTCGTAAGTGAAGGGACGCCTTATACTTCTGTAAATACGGGGGGAGTATGGTATTTAACGCCTGATGTTGCAGCAACCGCTGGTACTTATGATATTAAACTATATTTCAATGGCTTTACAGGGCTTGCCGATAATAATTTTGGTATTTTAAAAAGAATAGATGCAAGCAGTAATGCTGCAGATTGGCAGGTGCCGGCCGGCAGTTTACTGCCTCCCGCAGGCGCCGTTGGCCGTACTGTAAGTTCCGGTTATGCCAGGCGAAATAATATTAGTTCGTTTAGCCAGTTTGGTATTGGAATGTCGCAATTTGCTTTGCCCATAACAATGCTTGAGTTTAATGCCAAAAGAACAACTGCGCAAACGGTATTATTGAATTGGAAAACCGCCTTGGAACAAAATAATAAAGGGTTTGAGATTGAACGAAGATTGAGCTATGAAAATTTATTTTCAAAAATAGGTTTTGTTTCCAGCCTTGCACCGGGCGGCAGCAGTTCAATAGCGTTAAATTACAGCTATACTGATTTTAATAATTTTGGCGAAGAAAGTTATTACCGTCTCCGGCAGGTTGATTTGGATAATAAGTTTGCTTATAGCCAAATAGTAAAGGTTAATTTTCAGAAGAGTAACCATGCGCAATTATATCCCAATCCGGCTGATATTTATACATTGTTAGTGTTTAGCAAACTCAGTAAAAAAACGGTAGCAACTATTTTTGCTTCAAATGGGCAGTTGGTAAAAACCATCGCAATAGCCGATGGGCAAAACCAGCAACTCATTAATGTAGCTTCTTTGCCAAAAGGCAAATACACAATACGTGTTACAAATAATGAAACAGTAGAAACGTTGAAACTGATAAAGCAATAATAAGCAGGGTTAATAACCTGCTTCCCCTTTCTGGCGCAAGTGTTTCGCAAACGGCGAGCCACTTGCGCCTATTAATTTTACCAGTTTGCAACCGCATTTCAAAGAACGTAAACACCATCTCCTCATGAGGTGCATCAGTTTTATGTTCTCTGCAATCTGAAGTGTTTGGCTTATATGCCATTCTGCTTTATCCAGAATTAGCACAATCCTGTGATTGCAAAATTGGATGGATAGCTGTTGTAAAAATTGATTGCCTCAGTATTAAATCATGGGCTTATTATGGAAAAACAATCTCGGGTTTGTGGCGATAAAGCAGCCTATGTATGATCTAATCATTTGCTTTGCAACTGGGAAACCATATCTTAACCAGCATGCCATCGCTCTCACCTCGGTTCATTGCTCACGCAACATTCGTTAAAATCTCCCCATCAATAAAAGTTAGATATATATTCTAATAACTATGGCTGCGCTGCTTAGCCTGAAATCCTTTTTTTTTGAGTCCTTCTACATGCTCAGTATGATAAAACAAAAAAGATTGCAGGCGGGCAGCGGACAAATGTTTAATAATGATTAAATGACAATAGCCCCAAATGCTTTTTTACTTCCTCATCATCACGCCTATTACATTGTCGTATTTGTTTTTCCATGAGCTGATGTCGCCCCAATTATAATCGCCCATTTTTATGTAGCCTACGGTTACGCTGCCGAGTTTTGTATATGGTACTGCCGCTGCTTTGAGGGAGTGAAGCAGCAGTTCTTCGGTGGCAGCATT
>JAYVUJ010000568.1:0-2408 GCA_043788035.1 Ferruginibacter sp.
CGTATACAATACAATCAATCTGTAACCAGCCCTAATCAGCCGTACCTTGTTTTAATAAGCAATTCACTTTCTCAAAAATCGGGCAGCCGTTTTTACAGCAATTTAAACGATTACATTTATACAGCCGGTGGCGATGCCGCAAAAACATTTACCTGGTTAAATAATAATCAAACTTTAAAAGGCGGTTATTTATTTCAGGTAAAAGACAGGCTTTTTGATGCCAGGCCTTTCTCTTTTTTCTTACCATCCGATAATCCTGCACTACGAGCACAGAATGAAAATGCCATTTTCAACAGCGCCAATATTGGTGGTGCCAATAATAAATTTTCTTTTGATGAAATAGCAGGTAACCGTTTCAGGTATGCAGCTAATTCTATTTTAAATGCAGGTTATTTGCAATTGGATAACCAATTGGGTGAAAAAATAAGATTAGTGTGGGGTGCCAGGGCAGAACATTTTGACCAGGTAGTGGGCAGCTTAAAACAGAGTGATCCCCGCCATGTGTACAGCAAAGTACTGGACATTTTACCGGGTGTAAATTTTACCTATAAATTAAATCCTAAAACAAATATTCGTGTGGCGGCATCACAAACCGTTATCCGCCCGGAGTTTAGGGAAATATCTTCTTTTGCATTTTTCGATTTTGAATTAGGTGCCACTATTTTGGGTAATCCAAACCTGCAACGCACAAAAATTACCAATGTGGATGTGCGGTATGAATTATACCCTGGTGCCGGCGAATTAATTACCCTGGGTGCATTTTATAAATATTTTAAAAATCCTATTGAATTATATTTTAACCAAAGCGGTGTGGGTACCAGCAGCACTTTTAATTATTTAAATGCTGATAAAGCCGTGAGCTATGGTATTGAATTAGAGTTAAGAAAAAAATTAACTTTTATACCAACACTTAAAAATGCTACTATTTACAGTAACATAAGTTATATACAAAACGAGGTAAAAGACAGTAAGGCCAATATTAACAGGCCCATGCAGGGGCAAAGCCCGTATGTAATTAATGTCGGTCTGCAATATGATGTAGAAAAGGCAGGCTTAAATACAACATTGTTATTTAATCAAATTGGCCGTAGAATTTTATATGTGGGTAACGAACAGGTGCCCGCCATTTGGGAAAACCCCCGCCCTTTATTAGATTTTCAAATTGCAAAAAAATTATTGAAAGGCAAAGGAGAAGTAAAATTAAATATTGCGGATATACTCAATCAACCTGCTTACTTCTATCATGATCTGGATAACAGCAAAAAATTCAAATCAAATAATGATGCGGTGGCAATAAAAAGAAATTATGGTACCACTTTCAGTATTTCGTTTGGGTACAATATATGGTAGTACCCAACATTTTTATCACTTCAATTAAAAAATAAAAATTTTAAACATAAAACAATCATGAAAAATTTATTAGCCATTGTATTAGTAACTATTATTACAGCTACCGGCTGTAGAAAAATTGAAGTAGATGGTAACTCCACAACTACTGTGGTAAATCCACCTGGCGCTACTAGCCAAACCATTACTCTTGAAGGTAAAATTTCTAAAGACACTGTACTAAAAGCCAACAACACTTACATCCTTAAAGGCCTAGTGTATATGAATAACAATGCTACGATGACTGTTGAAGCTGGCACTACAATTAAGGGTGATATTATAACTGTTGGTGGATTAGTAATAACCAGAGGTGCAAAATTAGTTGCACAAGGCTTGTATGATAAACCTATTGTGTTTACTTCAAACTCGGCTACGCCACGCAGTGGCGATTGGGCCGGAATAGTTTTATTGGGTAAAGCACCTACCAACAGCAGTTTTAACGGCACTGCCGGCCTGGGCGAAATTGAAGGTGGCATAAACGATGCTGCAGGTAATGGATTATACGGTGGGCCCAATGCTGCCGATAACAGTGGCATATTAAGTTATGTTCGTATTGAGTATGCCGGCTATGCGTTTTTACCCGATAAAGAAATTAATAGTTTAACCATGGGTGGCGTAGGTAATGGTACGCAGATAGATCATGTGCAGGTTACTTATGCAAAAGATGATGCTTACGAGTGGTTTGGCGGAACGGTAAACTGCAAATATTTAATTGCTTACAAAACACAGGATGATGATTTTGATACCGATAACGGTTACAGTGGCAAAGTACAGTTTGGTTTAATAATAAGAGATTCTTCCATAGCAGATATTTCAAAATCCGAAGCTTTTGAAAGCGATAACGATGCCAATGGATCTACTGCAGGGCCGGTAACCGCTGCAGTGTTTAGTAATATAACGGCCATAGGGCCCAAAGCAACATTAAGCAATAATGGCAGTAGTTTATTTTTAGCAGGAGCACAGTTAAGAAGAAATAGCAGAGAATCAATTTTTAATTCGGTGTTTTTAGGGTGGCCGATTGG
>JAYVUJ010000569.1:0-2995 GCA_043788035.1 Ferruginibacter sp.
TTAGTAGTTGAATTATACCAGATATCGCCATTGGCTGCCGAGCCTGGATCAGCTGCTAATATTGGACAGTTAAATACACCCAAATGTTTCATTATCCGATAATTGTTACTTTATAAGAATTTATTGCCGGTGCAGCGCCAAATGTTATCGTTGCCGTAGTAGTGCTTGTTGCTGCTATATCCACTTCAACAAATGCATTTGTGGTAGCATCCCTTACACTGGCTGTAATATCCTGAGTACCTAAATTGTGCGTTACTACAATAGCAGCGGTAGTACCATCACCAATGGTGAAAATTTTCTTTACAGCAAAATTTACTACGGACGCTGGTGTAAGTGCCAATGCCGCACTTGATTTAGCCTCGGCCTGTGCTGACGTAGCATATTGAGTAAGCCCAAGGCTACCCGATGTGGCGGCATCTACATTTGCCTGTATAATATCCCAGTTGGCACCAACTGCGGCATCTGTACCGGCAATACCTGCAACTACAGCTACCAGCGCATCGCCTGCAGTAACTACCTGTCCGCTGGCTCCACCGATTTTACCTGCAACCGATATTTTATACATATCGCCCACCGCGGCAGCTGGATAGTTTGGATTAGCCGATGCATCAATAACACCTTTGAATTTCATAGCACTGGTGCTGATGGAATCCATGTAGGCCTTAGCTGCTTTTTGAGAAGCTATCCTGGTATCGCTGTTGGCGGCCAAGGTTGTATCCGTATCAATTACATTAACGGCAAACATTGCTGTTGACAGATTTGTAAGTGAGTTACCACTGCCAGCCGCATTGAACGTTTTATTTGTAAACGATTCAGTAGAAGAGGGGCTGGTATAATCCGTACCAGCTACTGCAAGGCTAATAACGCCTGCAGCATTTACTTTTACAAGGCCGCCTGCACTGATAAAATCAGCTAATGTTTTATCTAAGCCGCCAGAAACCTGCAGTACGTTGGCAGCGCTTGCATTTGTTGCTTTTGTTACAAAATTGGCAGGTACCGCTGCAAGGTATACCCATGCTGCATTTTGGTAGCAGCCAAACTGTTGTAGGGTTGTATTAAAATAAACCTGCCCTGCAACTGGTGAGCCGGGGGCTGAGGCGAGATTTTGAATACGTACATTTTGGATTTCGAACTTGTTAAAATCGTATGACGTTAAAATGGTTTTTGGCATGGTTTAAATTTTTAATTGTTGGTTTTTAAATTTTATTATGATACAAATGCGAAGCCTCCAAAAGGAGCTCCGAAAGTTAATTTTATAGTGTTTAGATCTATATATTCCAAATCGCCCTCCACCTGCCTGTTACTGCTATCGCATATTGATACATTGGCATAAATTCCGAGGTTATGCCAAATCATCCATATTTCGTCTGGTACTGATTGCGTGTGCACATAACTAAGCGCCCTGCCGTAAGCGGCTGTAATTGCTTCTGATACTATGTGATCAATGCGGAGCCCTAATGCGATGTTTGCTGAAATGCGGGAATTTATTTCTGCTAAAATTCTTCCATTTAAAACAGCGTCTGCGGTAATACGGGTATTTACTTTTCCATCCAGTGTAGCGTAACCAATATTTCGGGCAGCTACTTCTGCAGTAATTAATGAGGCGAGTTCGGTATCGGCGGCCGACCTTATTTCTTCTTCATTATTAATATTTGCCTGAAGTACAAGGTCGTTGTTGCCACGAATTACTGCTTCTGCAGCTACATTGCCGGAGCCTTGTGGAAATTCTATGTATACATTACCACCCCAGCGAAATTGTTTATTAGCATCAAGGCCCGTAGTGATGGAGTATATTTTTTTTGTTTGCCCTGGTTGTGGCAGATCGGCTACAGTGGCTACCTCAATAATATCATCCAAATAACTTAGTCCGCCCAGTGCAATAATAATATCTGACTTCATTTGCCCAAAAGTGGTTCGCAATAGCTTACCTGTTGCCGGATCGGGCACAATTACGAGCTGCGTGGCCGGTATTGAGCCAATTAGTTCAGGAATATTTTGCGGTAGTGTTGCCATTTATTTTATTATATCAATCCATAAGAGCCGCCCAATGTTGGTTGGGTATCTTTTATAACGGGTGGCTTTTGCACCTCATTTACCAGCGGTTCGGTTAGGTAATTTTTAAAATCTTCCTTATGGGCCTCGATAAATGTTGTTACATTATTGATCCACGATTTTGCAGCGGCATTGCTTTTTTCAATCACATTTTCAAGCATTGCTTTATCAGCAGATTGCCGCTTTCCTGTATCATCGTTCTGCACCCTGGTATTGCCCATCACAGTTATTCCATTGGCATCCATGCGCACATTTAAAAATGGTATTGACCCGGCCACTGTTAGGTAAGCGATTACTTTTTTTACTTTAAAAAGAAGATCTGATTCTGCAGGGCTAAATAATTCAATTCCGTCGCGGTCGTTTGATTTTAGCCGGTTAAAAAGCGGGTCGCCAAGGAGTGGCCGGATATTATTCTGCTCCACATCGAGCATATTGGTACGCATGGCCATGTAATTTCTATACGGGCTGTGCGATGCAAAAAACTCATTAAATTCGCTGCCCGATTTTATGAAAAGGCTTTTGTATTTTTCAAAGCCTTGCGTTGCCAGCCATAGCGGATAGGTGAGTGGATTTTCATCTAAAAACTGCAATAACAATTCGGTGGCCAGCTCTGCTTCACGCAGGTTTTGTTCTCTAAAATTTACTACCTGGTTTTGATAGGCGGTTTTGTTGGTGGGGCTCTCCAGGCGTTGGGCACCAGCATCTGATAGTTTTACTTCGCTCTTGGGTGCGTAGTAATAACAGAGGTATGGGCCGATAACGCAGCGGCATTTATCTAGCAGGGCTTTCATGGCATCGCTCAGCGTTGTTTCATCTGCTGCAGCCGTGTAGGCATTATTAAGAAGGTTATATAAATCTTTTCCGAGCTGCGGAATGATATGCTGCTGCTCTACAAGCCGAATGGTAGGCATTAGGCTCGTAAACCGCACTGTGGTGAGCTCTG
>JAYVUJ010000570.1:0-2007 GCA_043788035.1 Ferruginibacter sp.
CGATGATTGGTTGAATGGTTTTTAATAAACATTTTTTATCAATTTAAATTGTTTCTCATGGGCACAAGAAGGGTATTACCGCAATCTATCGTTGGCAAACATGCCACTCTCATCAAAGCAAAAGCAAAAAAAGACGGCGCACCAGTAGGGGGCAATATTCTCTCTGCCATAACTTCTACCCGCTTAGATACGGACGAAGCCGCTTATAGTGCTGGCATTGCCGCCATAACTGCGGCGGCATTTGCGCAAAACACCGCCGTGGCATTGGCAAAACCCAAGCGTAAAATACTGAGGGGTGCTGTATTAAACTATTTTAAGGGAATGAATAATTTTATAGATGCTGGCACCATTCCGCAAACAGCTAGGGCATTGTATAACGAGCCTATTGGTAATACAAACCTGCCCGATATAAGCAACGATACTAAGCTGATGACGGTGGCAGCAAAAATAATTACTGCCGATGCTGCCCGTGTAACTCTTGGTGGTATTGCCATGGCAAACCCTACTATTGTTGCGTACACTACTATTTACAATGTGGCATTGCCGGTTATAACTGCGGTGAGTAATGAAAAGTCGGCACTTACTACGGCAAAGAGCAACCTGAAAAAGCAGCATGTAGAAATAGATGATTGCATTCTGCATGTGTGGAATGAAGTAGAAACATTTTTTAGTTTGGAAGATCCTGCTACTAAGCGTGCTTCGGCAAGGCCTTGGAGTGTGCGGTATATTAGTACAGGTGTGCCATCAACGCTTTCTGGCAAAATTACTAATAGTGCTACGGGCATTGGATTGGCAAATGTAAAAGTGCGTTTGTTGGGGTCCAGTCATAGTGTATTTACAGATTTATTGGGAAATTATACATTGGATACTAGCCTTTATGGCGATCTGGAATTGCTAACCACACTAACAGGTTATACCGAGGGAAATACAATTATAAGTAAAGAGGATGGCGTGGCATTGGTGGCAAACGTGATGATGGTGCATAAGTAAGGCGTAAGGCGATAGTAGTAAGGCGTAAGTAAAAGAAAGAGCGGGTAGTCTGTAAAGGATTATCCGCTCTTTTTGTTTGATATAATGTTGATGAAGTGGGTTAATATGCCCTAAAATAGAATACATACAATTGCTGCTTAACCTATTAAGGCGAGGCATTTAACAAGTATACATTAATTACTCGTGGTAAGTACTTTTTTTAATTCTTGCAGTGCATGTACGTTTATGCTGTTATTAAGAGAGGCGGCAATTTGTTTCTTTTCTGATGTGGTGAGGTGGAAGCTTAATCCCGCAGGTTTGGTGTTGGTATTATTTCCGTATTGAAAACTAATTTTTTTAAAATTGCTTCCATAAAGCATACTAAAATGATCTAGCTGATCATGCTGATGATAGTCTTGAATTTTAAACCAATTATTTTGAAGTAGCATTAAGGGTGCTGTAATAAAACCAAGAATATTGGTATTGTCGGTTGTGGTTTCGCCACTTTTATCGGGAGCATCCCTAATCTCTAATAGTATAACATTTGCAGTATTTTCTTTAAACCATTGCCTGAAAGACTCTATCAATCGTAAACTTGTTTCCTGCCCATAGTTATCTCTTATGCCAGCATCCACCACATCTATTATTGGGTTGGTAGGCAACCATACATTTGGCAAAACATACGGAAATGTGGCATTCATTCGCAATGCGGTTAGCAGTTTTATATCGTTTGAATGTTGTGCGGCAAAGAAACTATTAAAGTCGATGGCATCGGGTTCTGTACCAATTGCATTGCTGCTATCAGCCAATGGCTTCATTAAGAAACGTAGTGGCTGAGAACAGATAATCATCTTTTTACAATCTCTGCTCACCACGGGATTAAAGATAATTAATGGTACTTTGCCTTGTTGTTCCAATAAAGAATAGGCTTTCAGTTGCTTGTCCAATATGCCATTTGTGTTCTTGTTAAGTTGTCGTTCAAAAGCATAGCCCCTATCTTTTACATATTCTTTGTTGTTGAAAGTAAACTTCTGCACT
>JAYVUJ010000571.1:0-2185 GCA_043788035.1 Ferruginibacter sp.
GTTAAATGCACAAGCCCCACCATCACCAGCTTTACCCCATTGAGTGCCAAGCCTGGCGATGCAGTAACCCTTTCGGGTACAAATTTTAACACCACGGCAGCCAATAACATCGTATTTTTTGAGGCAAACAGGGCAATTAGTTACCGCGGCAACAGCCACCAGTATTACCGCCATAGGGCCCGCAGGGGCAACCCTTGCACCTATTATTTTATTACATACCGGTACCGTTTTGGCGGCATACAGCCTAACTAATTTTAATCCCATTTATAGCCCGGCAAAAACAAGTATTGCAGCTTCTGATTTTCTGGCAAAATTAGATTTTACAACTGGTAATACCCCAGTTGCAGGAGCCATAGGCGATTTGGACGGCAATGGCAAACCCGATTTGGCAGTGGCGAATTGCCTCTCAAATAACATTTCAGTACTGCGCAATGCTGATATAGCAGCAGCAGCCCTGCCAGTAGCTTTATTAGACTTTAATGCCCAGCTAAACACCAACGGAACGGTACAACTAAACTGGTTAACGGCTACAGAAATAAACAGCAGTTACTTTGAGGTAGTAAGATCAACAGATGGCGTAAACTCTACTACCCTTGGTAAAATAACCGCTGTTGGCAATTCAACGCAAGTGCGGCGGTATCATTTTATAGACCGCTCCCCCCTATCGGGTATCAACTATTATAAACTATTACAATATGATTTAGATGGCAAGAAAACTGATTTGGGTATCAGGGCTGTTAAAATTTCTTTAACAACTAACTATTTAATGGTTTACCCTAACCCAGGTAAAGATGCAGTGCGTCTTCGCTTTGAGGCCAATATTTACCAGCAATTAGCATTGGTAGATATTACCGGAAAAATACTCATTACCAGGGCCGTAGGCAAGCAACATTAGCTTAGACATAAGCAGCCTTGCCGCAGGTATGTACACTATTAACCTAATTGGCAAAACCGGTGTTATAAGAAAACAAATTATAAAGCAGTAAAACAGCCTTTATTATCATTTTATAGCGTGTGCTCCTACAAAAGGAGCGGGCGATTTTTTTTCGCCCTGCTTTTTCCTTTGCCTTATCATAAACACTGCCCTTGTTCGGTGTCGAAGGGCAGGAAACCGCAGCCGGGATTGGTGGCACACCATCGATATTAACTTAAGGGAAATGGTTGCTATTAAATGAATGAAAGAAAGCCCGCCCAGGAGCCAGTGCCTTTTTTAATGTCCCCCCATAATTTTAAAAAAGTACCTGGTTTTAGTTATGAAATACCGGTGCTTTTACAGCCTCAACTTACCGGTTGGTTAGGAGAAACAAAGGTAAAAATCAAAAAAAGATTGTTGGTAAATCAACATAAAAAGATAGTTCATTTTATTATTGATAATAGCCTCTGCGAACTAACCAATGATCGGATTGCCAAAGAGAAAAAGTTTATGGCCAGGAAGGGAAAGTTCCGCCATCCTGTTTTGTAAACACCCTTCTTTTTAATGAAAACGATATGGCGGATACGAGTTTGCCGGATCTTACGCCGGCCCTTAACCATGTCTACGATATTGATATCACTAAGGAAGCAAGGCATAAAGAATTCATCCCTGTTTGTGTTGATTTCTTTAAAGCATTATTGGAAGAAATGCTTTGTGGACAGCTTTTAAAACATCTGCAGGCAAGGCTTTGCCACTTTATTTTGATTGCATCAAAATAAAGGATTACAAAAAACACGGTGTAAAGTAAAAACAGTATTACGCACAAAAAGTGTAAGGTTTTTTCAGGACGAGACGACTGTTATCTTGCCGGTTCTATGGATTGCTGCCATTCCGGGATGTTGGCCCACCCACAGATATTTTTATTCTCGCACAATACTGCGTTTATTTTTAATTGTGCAATCGTATGTAGGTTATTACAGTCAATAATAATAATAAGATAACCAGTTTGTTATAGGCAGTAATTTGAAATAATCTGCTGTTACCTTTTTTATTTTTCATAGAGGAACGTCTGTAGTTTGTTGCTATAAATATATTTTATTCGTTCAGCTACAAAGACACTAGTTTGTAAACTCTGCCTGTATGGGCAGGCAAAGTTTCATTCCATGCTGTTTCATAAATACCTTTTTCTTCATCTGTCCAGTAATTAATAACCTGGTAAGATTTGGATAATGGAACCACAAACTTTTTTTCCTGGTCATCTTTGTTTAACAG
>JAYVUJ010000572.1:0-2031 GCA_043788035.1 Ferruginibacter sp.
TGCAAAAAGCAAAAGGCCTGCAATGGTTTGTATGGTTAAGGTGGCTTTTACAATTTGCTGACTATTAAATTTTTTGAGGCACAGATTATTAAGCTGGCTGCTGGTGATGAGGCCTGTAGCAATTAAAGCAAAGATGCCGCCGTATTGTTGTTCTGTAGTACCAAACAGTTTCATAAAAACATAGGGCGAGCCGGCGAGGTAAGCAAACAAACCTGCTGAAGATATGGCGCCTGTAACTGCATAAGTAAAAAATTGTGGCTGCTTTAATACTATCCAAAAACTATTCAAGATTGGTTTTGGTTTTAAGGAAAAGGAGGGGTCGGGTTGCCTACTTTCCGGTAACCAAATAACTACCGCAGCAAATAGCAATACAGAAATAATGGTGAGTAAAATAAATATAGCGTGCCATCCAAAATGAGTGATGATATAACTGCCCGCAGTTGGCGCAATAATGGGCGACACACCTAAAATTAAGATCATGTAAGAAAATATTTTTGCGCTTTCATCTACATGAAATAAGTCCCTTATGATTGCTCTTGGTGCTACCATTCCTACACAACCGCCTATGGCCTGTAAAAAACGCAGTCCAATCAATATTTCAACCGACTTAGTAAATACACAACCAATGGTTGCTACGATGTACAATAACAGTCCGGCATACAAAGGCATTTTTCTGCCGAACCTGTCTAACAACGGACCGCACAACACCTGCCCTATACAAACGCCAATAAAAAAACTTGATAAGGAGTAAGACACCATTTCGATAGAGGTGTGCAGGTCTATTGCAATTGCCGGAAAGCCGGGCAGATACATATCAATTGAAAAGGGGGCAATGGCTGAAAGAAAGCCCAGTATTAAAATAATGGTGGTCCGGTTTTTTGCATTCATCTTTTAAATATTTGTGCTGAAGTATTGTAAAAATATTTTTAGTTTGTTAGATAAGGAATAATATTTTTGTGAGGTGCCGCATGATTCATTTTACAAATTGTATTTGATTGCCGTAAAAATGATTGATTCATTTACTTTTGTTGCCAACTTAACTATACACACACATGAAAATATTAGCAGGAAAAGTAGCCATTGTAACAGGAGCAGCCCGTGGTATCGGCGAAGGCATTGCCTTAAAATTAGCAGAAGAGGGTGCTGCAATTGCATTTACTTATGTTAGTAACAGCAGCAGCGAAAGGGCAAAGGCGCTGGAAGAAAAATTAACTGCTTTGGGTGTAAAAGCAAAAGCGTATCAAACAAACGCCGGCAATTATGCTGCCTGCGAAAGCTTTGTAAGCGATGTGTTGAAAGAGTTTGGCCAGATAGATATTTGTGTAAACAATGCTGGCATTTCAAAAGATAATTTATTGTTGCGTATGACGCCTGAGCAATGGGATGATGTAATGGAAACCAATTTAAAGAGCGTATTTAATATGACTAAGCAGGTGATTCGGCCGATGATGAAAGCAAAGAGCGGCAGCATCATCAATATGAGTAGTATTATTGGAGAAATGGGTAATGCCGGGCAAAGCAGTTACGCAGCCAGCAAAGCTGGTGTTATTGGTTTTACAAAAAGTATCGCCAAAGAATTAGTCAGCAGGAATATTCGTTGCAATGCCATTGCCCCGGGCTTTGTTGAAACAGATATGACCAGTTATTTAAAGGATGGAGAAGGGGCAGATAAATACAAAGCCGGTATTCCGTTAGGCAGGTTTGGTACTACAGAAGATATTGCAAATGTTACCTTGTTTTTAGCCAGTAACCAAAGTAATTATGTTACCGGCCAGGTAATTAGTGTTTGTGGTGGATTAAATATTTAAGGACTTCGCCGCTAAAGATAGAAATGCTGTTTAGGTGGCCTTTCCGAAAATCCCAGCCGTAGAAATAATTTATTCAACCGTGACTGTACAACAACTTACATTATTTATAACTTTCACCTGCATAAAGAAAATTTTATGATGCATTTTTAATGCATCATAAAATTTCTCTTACTTATCAGAGGCTTTATTTTACCCGCCGTTGTTTCGTCTTTATTGTAACCCT
>JAYVUJ010000573.1:0-3923 GCA_043788035.1 Ferruginibacter sp.
TGAGAGCCCAGACCCGCCCGGATAAACCGGTTTTTACGGTGATAGCAAGGAAAACCCATTTTTTCGTCGGCCGCTATAAAAAATTAAAGTTCCGCTCCTAACGGTTAAGACGGGTATAGGCTTGCCACAGGAGCGCCAAAGTTTAATATTATTGAAGTTAATCGGGAGTTTTTGTATACTTAATTTTTGAGACAATAATTAACAGCATACCAGCAAGCACCAGAAAAAAGGCAATGATCTCTGCCTGGCTAAGCCTCATGCCCATTACATTGTACAAGTAATTTACCCTTATTTTTTCTATAAAAAATCGTTCTATGCCATTCATTATAAGGTAAACGCCAAACATAATGCCGGGTACTTTAATGCGTTTACGGTACGCCCAAAGCATTAAAAATAGCAATGTGCAAATAACGGTTTCGTAAAATGCGGTGGGGTAAACTGGTTGCGGCAACACACGGCAATGCTCATCTGTACAGCCGGGTATTTTTTTGCCATCTTTATTCACATTCATTGGGTAGCTGTAAGCAATCATCCATTTTGGTAAAAATAATGGGCCTTTTACAGCTACCTGCGGCACTTCCTTTAAGCTGGGGAAGGTACGTGCAGCCGGTATATAGGTGTACACGTTGCCACTATCCAAAATCCTTCTTTCTAAATGATAGGTTGAATATTTTTCCAGTTGTTGTTCAAACTCGCCGGGCTTGGCTGCTGTTACTTTGCCGTGTGCATCACTAACGTAAGCGCTGTTATAGATACCCCAATCGCCATCGCCTGCTACTTGGCAGCCAATGCGGCCAACTGCGTAAGCAATCATTAACGCAGGTGCTGCAGCATCTACCAAATGAATTAATTTAATGCCTTTTTTATACGCATACCAGCAAATTGCAATGGCTGCCAAAATTAAGCCGCCATAAAAAGTTAAGCCGCCGCCAGAAAATAATGTGCCTATAGGGTCACTGAAAAGCTCATCCAGGTTCTCCATAGCATCAAAAAGCTTAGCGCCTAAAATACCAAATATCAATCCTAAAATTATAATATCTCCTACCCTGTCGTGCGGCCAAATCCTTACCCGGCGCTGTTCAGGCTCTTTTAATTTCTGTTTATTTTTTTCCCACCATTTTAAGCCAATCAATACTGCGCCCACTATTATACCAGCCAGCAAATTTCCTTCGCGAGAAAAAATGTATGCTTGCGGGCTAACCGCTGCAGGCTTATCCAGCATTAAACCAAACAATTTGTAGCCAAAAACAAACCCTGTTACAAAGTTTACAAACAAATCTAAAAAAGATGCTGGCTGCCCAACCGTTATTGCTTCTTCTCTTGGCAATAATAAGCCTTGTTTTTCCTTACGTTTTAGTTCGCTGGATAATACAATTGCCGCCGATACAAAGCCCAAAGCCACCATTAAACCAAAAGTGTTTAATATATTCAGTGCCTTCCACTCTACGCCAAACCAGTCTTTAAAAACGTAATATAAATTAGGATACATGCTTTATTAAATTAGGTGCTGCAAGATATTCAATTATTTCTTGCTGTAATGTAAAATGTGGGCTAACAAAAATCCCGGAACCAAGGCTCCGGGACAATCAAAATTTATAAATATTGTTAGTTACAATACTGGTCGAATGCACCAATAAGGTTTTCAGCAATCATTTGTGCGCTTCTGCCTTCTATGTTGTGCCTTTCTATAAAGTGCACTAATTCGCCATTTTTAAACAACGCAATAGCTGGTGATGATGGAGGGTAAGGCAATAAATGCTCCCTGATTTTTTTTACAGCATCAATATCGAAACCAGCAAAACTGGTAGCAAGA
This sequence comes from Ferruginibacter sp., assembly GCA_043788035.1. GTDB lineage: Bacteria > Bacteroidota > Bacteroidia > Chitinophagales > Chitinophagaceae > Ferruginibacter. The sequence goes on from JAYVUJ010000573.1 coordinate 1,814, forward strand.
TTATCAGGTTTTTTGGTGGTGTTATGCACAGCCATTAAAACTCCTGGCCTTGCGGTACCAGCGCTACAGCCACAAACGGAATTGATTACTACTAGTGTAGTTCCCTGCCCCGCTAATTTGGTGTCAACATCAATTGCAGTCAACATTTCAGTAAAGCCATTTTCTGTAAGCTCTTCCTTCATTGGTATTACTATCTCTTGGGGATACATATTTTTATATTTTAAAGTGCAAATTTACATAGTTAGTTTGATATAATATCGAAAAGTATCAATATGCTTTGAATAGATTTTACAATTACAAGACATTGTGTCATTATCCAGCAGCGAATACAGTCAATATGTCGTTAACGGTATAGATTTAAAGACAATTTTGTGTAAATATTGTATTGGAATATATTTTGAGTATGATACAATGACAACAAAATTTCGAAAAAATCTAAAACATAAAGTGATGACATTCGTAAAATTAAACAACCAGCAAAAAAATTTCGACGGCTTAATGAAAGACCTATTTAATGATATCCCTGCTTCTTTTGGAAAAACACTTAGAGAAGACGTGTTGGGCTTTCCTCCAGTAAACATCATAGAGAATGGCATTGCTTATCACTTGGACCTAGCTGCACCAGGCTTAGAAAAAACAGATTTTATTATAAACTTAGCTGGCACTTTGCTTACCATTAGTGCAACTAAAACAGCAGAAGCCGGGAATGAAAATTTAAAAAGTATCCGTAAAGAATTTAGCCAGAAAGGCTTTAAAAGAAGTTTTACTTTAGATGAAAAGATTGATGCTGCTAATATTACTGCCAAATATGAAAATGGTATATTGAAAATTGACCTTCCAAAAAAAGAAGAAACCAAAGCAGACAGCAAAGAAATAACCATACAATAATTTTATAAAAACATACAGTTGGTTTTGGTTAAAATGAGGCTATCCCATTAATATTGGGATAGCCTCATTTTATAATGTGGGTAGCTTTATTTTTTATGTTTTAACTTCACAACAATATTCCTTAACAACCATATATGTTTATAAAGAAGATTTTAATTTCCTTTGTTTCTTTACTATTGTCTGCAGTGCTTTTTTCGCAGGTAAAGCATGATACACTTTTTAGTACGCCAGTTCAGGTAGATTCTACTTTACGGATAAAAAATTTAAATCCATTTTTTAACCTTCATGTTGACTCTACGCTAAAATACCCTTTGTTGATCAACAAAGATGTAGCGAAATATTACTGGTTCTTAAAAAATTCTCCTGTAGGCTTAAAAATAAATAAAGATAATGGCGAGCTAACTTTTAAAGCAGAGAAATCCTTTTTTTTAAGTGGCAGACTAAAATATGATTTTGAATATAAAGTCTTGCTAAGCGTTCAAAACCTTGATAAACCGGAAGAACGTGTAGACACTAATTTTATTTTGCTTTTTTATAACACAGAAATTATTCCTTCCAAAGTAAAGCCTACTGTTACCAGCACTTTGTTTATTGATGAGGGCGATACAGTGAGCTTTAAGTTACAATGCGACAATGGCAATTTCCCTATTGAAGAGATTACATTTTTTAGCAATTACCCCATAAAATCTAGCACGCCTGTTACTAAATGCGATGATGATTTTACCTGGTACGCCCCATTTGATTTTATCAAAGAAACTGATAAAGACAAAGTTAAAAAGCTAGAAATCTATTTTATTGGTACCAATAAATTTAATAGCCGCGATACAGCCATTGTAAATATTATAGTAAAAGAAAGCATTAATTACCCACAGCAAATAAAAGAATTTAGCAGGCTAAAATCTGAGATTCAAAAATACATCCTGCAATTAAAAAGTAGTTTTAGGATAGTAGATAAAAAGATAAGAAAAGTAAAAGGCAACCGTACAAGTTTCGATATGGTATCTGCATCAACCGCATTGGGTGGCACTGTATTTTCATCTTTACCTAACCCCGACCAACAAACTGCCGGAAAGATATTGCCCAGTTTTGGGGTAGCATTATTGCCGGTGAAAGAGGCTTCTGCACCCACTAGCAGCTCAGACCAGAATACTGCTACCTTAATACGCAGCAGTATTAAAAGGCTGGAATACCTGCTCGCCGATAATCAGTTAGTTGGTGATAG
>JAYVUJ010000574.1:0-5283 GCA_043788035.1 Ferruginibacter sp.
TAACAAAAAATCAGTAATAAACTGGCAGTTTAAAACAGCTGATGCAAGAATAAAGCTAAAGCGACTTTACACGACAATTATAAATTGACATGACACTAGCCACAATCCTGCACTTCTACAATACTGCAATAAAAATATTGCTTATCCAAGATAAAAGATAAATAAAAGATAATTGGGAGCCTTAATTCTTTTAGTTTATCACATAGGCATCACCGAATTTGTACTACTTCCCCAATACAAAAAGTTCACTTGGGCAAGCTTCGGGCGTTGGTGAAAAAGACACAATGGCGGCTCACGCTGGTAGTTTGTGCCTTCGGGCATAAGAGTGGAAAGCTTATGAAGTAAATACCTACCAACTAAGGCATAATATGCGCTTTTCAACACTAACCGTGTTGGGTACTTTTTATGGCATACGTAAAACACATCGTTGAAATTTGTGGCCTTGCCAGGAATCGAACCTGGATCCAGAGCTTCGGAGGCCCTTATACTATCCATTGTACTACAAGGCCAATAGTTGTTACTTTATAAAATGTGCCATATTGCTGCCAAATATCTTTACCGCAATGGCCAATAATATTACGCCGAAAAACTTTCTTATTACCACCATGCCGTTTGGGCCTAGCACTTTTTCTATCCATTTTAAGGAGCGCAATACTACATAAATTATTACGCAGTTTATTAAAATACCAAAAAAAATATTTGCATCGTAATAATTTGCTTTTAAGCTCATTATCGTAGTGAGCGTGCCGGAGCCCGCTATTAATGGAAACGCAATTGGTACCACACTTCCGGTACGGGCATTGCCGTCAGATTTAAAAAAGTCGTGCCCCAAAACCATTTCCAGCCCTATGATGAAAATTACGATACTGCCCGCTACCGCAAAAGATTGTACATCAAGCCCTAATACCTCCAAAAATTGCTTGCCTAAAAAAAGAAACAATATCATTAAAGCGCCAGAGGCAAAAGTAGCTTCTACCGAACGAATCTCGCCGCCCATCTTAACCCTTAGCGAAGCCAGTACAGGTACATTGCCTACCATGTCTATCACCGCAAAAAGGGTAAAAGTCACGGTAAGTATTTCTTTAAGGGTTATCTGGCTAAAATCCATGCTGCATACGATTTGTGCAAATATACATTTTCAACAAATGGCCGGGCTTACAAATACGAGGGCTTATGGGTTTCTTTTTCCTGCGGGATGTTAGACAATACTTCGTGCAGAAAATTATCGGTTGTTCCGGTTATTTTTATTACACAGCCATAATGCAGCGAAAAAACTTTGAAGGACTCTTTTAATGGCGTGTTGGTAAGGTGCGATAAAATGCTACGGATAACGCCACCATGCGTTACAATAGCAATAGGCCCGGCTTGCTGGTGAAGTTGCAAAAAAATATCTTTTACCCTATCATAAAGGCCGGCGTAGCTTTCGCCATTCGGCATCCGCACGGTAAGCCCATTTACCCAGGCATCAATTTCTTCCCTTGGTATGTCATCCCATGGTTTTAATTCCCACTCGCCGCAATCCACTTCCTTTAAGCTATCATGCAACTGAATATTGTGCCCCTCAAATAAATATTGCGCTAATTTTTTACAGCGTTGTAAAGGGCTGCTATGTACGGCTACAATTGTTGCAGGAAGATGTTGTTTGATGATAGCGGCTTCTGCCAAAAATGTTGCGGTAATATCAATGTCGGCCTGCCCGTAACAGATGCCTTTTGCAACGGCAGGCGTGGTATGCCTTACAAGATAAATTTCTATGTCCATCAGCTTATAAATTAAATTTTAATTTTACGCCACTAAAATAATTTGCTGGCGCAGAAGGGTTAAAGTACCTGTTGCCCGCAGCATTTAAATCGTTGCCCAGGCTGTAAGGCGTATTAAATGTATGGTCGAACCAAAAATAAATTTCGCCTTCTACAACCTTGCTTAACTTCTTTTTATAACCTACACGCCCCATCAATAAATTATACTGGCTGGCAAAAAAAGAGTTGGCGTCATTCAATGGCAGTATATCTGTATAGCTATAAGTTGCATTGAGGTACAGCCCGGTTTTAGTAATAATATCTGCGCCAGCAACAAAAACATTTGGCGGCGTGCCGGTAAGCTTATTGCCACTATAATCGGCGGCTACCTGCTTATAATTTGTAAACCTTGCATTGATATTGGTATAATTGGCCCAAATTTTTAATTGCCTTACAAAACCAGCACTGTTGCGTATGGGATAATAATTTACAGAAGCCTCAAAGCCTTGTTGTTTGGTCTTTCCCGCATTTACAAAGTAGTCGGCACCACTGGCATCCCGCCTAGTTACAATGGTATTGCTCAGGTAAAAAATATAGTAAGATGCATCTATAAATAATTTATTTTTTATCACTTCGCCCCTTAGCCCAAGCTCATAATTAATAGCTTTTTCAGCATCGAGCGAAGCGTTAAAAATACCTGCGGATGGAACGATCTCATCAATTGTAGGCGGAGAATAGCCCTTGCTTACGGTTGCATACAGGCTATATTTTTTATCTATCTTTTTTAAGATGGATATGCGGGGAACCACAATAGGGTCAAAGGTTTTGTTGATTGTTTTTACCGGTAATGCATTTAATCTTGTAAAGCCGTAGTTGTAATTATTATAACTAACTCCGGCGTTGATGATGAGGTTTTCTGCAAGGCTGATATCCGTTTGCAAAAAGATATTGTACTGTGTAGCACCAATTTCATCATTATATTGTAGCGTGTCGGATACGCCACGTTTGTTGCCGTAAGTGCCCGTGCTGGTAAAGCAATATTGATACTCGCCGCCAAAGCTTACCGTTAAAAAATCTTTGTGGTATTGGGTAATGGTACGACCGCCAATGTTCTGTTCTGTCTTGCGCTGGTAATTTAAAATACTCGGGTTGCGAAACCTTGTATTACTAGTATAAATACTGGTGGTATTGCTCCACGCATTGTTAAACTGGTAAGCGTTTGCAAAGCCTGCATACAATGTTTTTTCGTAAATGGCAGCCTGCTGGTTTTGCGCACTTAAAAAAGCACCAGCCGCCGACCTTGCCTGGCGTGGGTTTGCAGCCACTTGTGCCGCTGTTAAGCCACCGGGGGTTTGGTAATATAAATCGCTGTAAAAAATATTAGTGCTTATAGTTTGTTTTATGTTGATGTTGAAACTGCCGGAATAGGTAGCCACATCCCTGCGCATATTGGTGTGCGTGCGCCAGCCATCGCTTTGCTGGTGGCTATAGCTTAAAGCATAATTGCTATTTTGTGTTCCTTTTTTATAAGCCACATCTGTTTGCGATGTGCCCCAGCTACCGGCTAAAGAATTTATTGAAATACTGTTGTCATCTTTCTCCGCATTGTTACTGGTTAACAGCATTACGCCGCCTGTGCCTGCGCCATACAAACTGCCGCCGGGACCCTTTATAATTTCAATTTTCCCCACATTGCTAAAGCCTACTTCGTTTAAATAAGTATTGCCATTAGCATCGGTAAAAGGCATGCCGTTCCAGTAAACTTTTACATTGCGTACCCCAAAAGGCGAGCGTAATAAATTACCACGGATGGAGAGGCGGTAACTGCCGGGGCTGCGTTCATCCATCTTAACGCCGGGCACCGTATTTACGGCTTGTACAAGCGTAGCATTGTTAAAGCGCTCAAGGTCGGCTTTGCTTAATACGCTTACCGCAACGGGGATATTGTTTAAAGTAGTGTTACGTTCGAAAGCCTGTACAGTTACGGCAGACAGATAATTTTCTGCATTGGCAAGGATGATAGTAATTGGTTGGCCAGTAATGTAGCGCCGGGTTTGTGGCGTATAGCCAATAAAGCTGCTGCCAATATTTACGGCCTGGCTACTATCTGTAAATTGAAATATGCCCGCACTATCTGTAAGGGTTACAGGCAGCCCGTTTACAGTAATGGTTACACCAGGCAACGGCTCGCTGGTGCCAGCACTTTTTACAACGCCCTTAAAATTGTTTTGAGCCATTAATTGCCCAATCAAAAAACTAAAAAACAATAAAGCAATACATTTATAACGCATGGTAATGAGGTAAAATTTATCAAACTTGCAGGTAATAAAATTAGTGTTTAAACAGCAACCATATTTAAAAGTATGATTGCTGTTTGTACTTTGTAGACTCACTGCATTTTTGAAGCCAACTTTTCCGGCACAAGTGCAAAGCAGATAAATCATCTTTTTCTGCAGCGTAGCCCCTACATGTTATACTGCTTGCGCAGTAACGCTAATTTAAAATTGCAGCTTTTACAGCAACCCTTTTGCTAACAAATATTCTGCAATCTGCACGGCATTGGTGGCGGCACCTTTGCGTAAATTATCGCTTACTATCCAGCAGTTTAGTGTATTAGGCTGGCTTTCGTCCCTCCTAATCCTGCCTACAAAAGTTTCGTCTTTTTCGTGTGCTGTTAAAGGCATCGGGTATATAAAGTTAGCTACGTCATCTTGCACAACCACGCCAGGCGCATTGCTTAATATTTCCCTTAATTCAGCAAGGTCAAAATCGTTTTCAAATTCAATATTAACGCTTTCGCTATGCCCGCCCATTACTGGTATGCGTACGGTTGTTGCCGTTACTTTAATGCTGTCATCACCAATTATTTTTATTGTTTCCAGAGTCATTTTCATCTCTTCTTTAGTGTAGCCATTCTCTAAAAAAACATCAATTTGCGGTATGGCATTTAAGTCTATCGGGTATTTGTAAGCCATCTCGCCAACAATACCTTTTCTTTCGTTCATTAATTGCTCCACTGCCTTAACGCCAGTACCAGTAACACTTTGGTAAGTTGATACTACTACTCTTTTAATTGTATATTTATCGTGCAATGGCTTTAAGACAACTACCATTTGTATAGTAGAACAGTTGGGGTTGGCGATGATTTTATCTTCTTTGGTGAGTACATTGGCGTTTACTTCGGGCACTACTAATTTCTTAGTAGGGTCCATCCGCCAGGCACTGCTATTGTCAATTACTGTAATGCCTGCTTCGGCAAATTTTGGTGCAAGGGCTAAGGAAGTACCGCCGCCGGCAGAAAAAATAGCAATGGCTGGCTTGGCTGCAATGGCATCTTCGTACCCTACTACTTTATATTTCTTTCCTTTAAATTCCACCTCTTTGCCGATAGATTTTTCGGATGCGACAGGGATTAATTCTGTTACATCAAAATTTCTTTCTGCCAATACCTGCAACATTTTTGTGCCTACCAAACCGGTGGCGCCCACTACAGCAATTTTCATTTTTTTTAGTTTTTATTTTTTTAATTTAAAGTTTTAATTTA
>JAYVUJ010000575.1:0-2350 GCA_043788035.1 Ferruginibacter sp.
TGTAGTTGGCTACCATTAAATTTATTCGGGATAATTTTAATAATTAGCAGTATTGCCACCCTATACACGCTGGCAACCATAAGTACTAAAATTGATAATGGCCAAATTGATATTTCGAAGGGTATTTTTTCATCAAAAAAGTCACATTTTCAAATTCCTGTTACAATTACTACTGAGTAAATTCAAACTAACAACGTAGATATAAATATAACATTTAACATATTGGCCGAAGGGTTAATAATTTTGTACCTAAACTTATAATAAAGGGGATGTTATTATAAACTTACATCAACAACTACAAAAGCCTTGAAATACCTGTATTAAAAAAGGCCGCAAAATTTGCGGCCTTCTTTAATATTAAAAATTATAATTGTAATTAAATTATCAGCATTGCATCTCCATAACTAAAGAAACGGTATTTATCTTTAATTGCTTTTTTATAGGCTTCCATTACCAAATCATAACCTGCAAAGGCACATGTCATAATTAACAAGCTTGTTTTTGGTAAATGAAAATTAGTTACCAATGCATCTGCAATAGAAAAATTATAGGGAGGGTGAATAAACATATTCGTCCAGCCTTCTGAAGGCTTTAATAATTTTTGCGCTGTAAAAGATGATTCCATTGCTCTCATGGTGGTAGTACCAACAGAACAAATCCTTCTGCCATCTGCTTTTGCTTTGTTAACGATAGCACAAGCAGTTTCATCAATGCCGTAATATTCAGCATCCATTTTATGCTTGCTTAAATCTTCCACTTCAATTGGACGAAAAGTACCTAAGCCAGTGTGTAAAGTAACTTCAGCAAAACGAAGCCCTTTAATTTCCAATCTTTTAATTAGCTCTTTACTATAATGCAAGCCTGCAGTTGGTGCTGCAACAGCGCCTTCATGCTTGGCGTAAACGGTTTGGTAACGTTCTTTATCCTCTTCATCCGGCTTACGCTTAATATATTTTGGCAACGGCGTTTCACCCATAAAATCAAGCATGGTCCTAAATTCTTCTTCAGTGCCATCCCATAAAAAACGGATAGTACGGCCACGGCTGGTAGTATTGTCAATTACTTCAGCTACCAACTCATCGTTTTCGCCAAAATACAATTTATTGCCTACGCGTATCTTACGAGCGGGGTCAACAATAACATCCCATAAACGGTTAGGCTTATTTAATTCCCTTAATAAAAATACTTCTATTTTAGCACCTGTCTTTTCCTTGCGCCCATACATACGGGCAGGAAAAACTTTGGTGTTATTAACTACCATTACATCCTTGTCATCAAAATAATCAATAATGTCGCGGAAGTACTTGTTTTCAATTTCGCCAGTTTTGCGGTGGATAACCATCATACGGCTATCTTCTCTGCGTTTGGTAGGATTTTGAGCAATTAAATTTAGGGGAAGGTCGAATCTGAACTGACTTAATTTCATTTGTATCAATAAGTTTTTTAATGATAACCAAGCCCGTGTACTGTAAATTCTACAGAGATATGTAGCCTGTTAACGGCACTTATCATGTTACGGCATGATTTTTAAGATTGCAAAGCTAGTTTATTTTGTGTAACTTAAACTAATAATATTTTAAGGTAAAAACATGTAAAATAATCACTAAAATGCACCAAAAAATACAACAAATTTTGTGTAATTAAACACTTCTCTGCACCTTTATAAAAGACCAGTAGATTAACAATTAAGTATGAGTAAAAACAGAAAATACATAGCATTTATATTTTTTTCATTATTGTCAGGCACGTGTATTTTTAGCCAAAAAAATACTGCTACTAAATACCCAAGCTTATTTTGGGAAATTTCGGGCAATGGGCTAAAAAAGCCATCCTATCTTTTTGGCACAATGCACGTTAGCAATAAAATGGTTTTTCATTTAAGCGATTCATTTTATTATGCAATGAAAAGCGTTGACGCCGTTGCACTGGAATTAAACCCGGACATATGGCAGGGAAAGATGGTACGGCTAGACCAAACCAAGCAAAATTACGCAGAGTATGTAAAAGCCCCTTCAGGCGACTTGCTTACTGAAAGTTCTTTTAAAATAGATAAATATGATGATGAACTAAAAGCCGCCCTTAGCACAGAACCTACTGTGGTAAATAGTTTGCTTTACCGCACGTATAAAGCGAAAGAAGATTTTGAAGAAGATACTTTTTTAGACCTCTACATTTTTCAAACCGGAAAAAAGCTAGGCAAGCGGTCTGCAGGCGTAGAAGATTTTAATGAAACAGAGAAAATTGTTCTGCAAGCCTATGCAGATATGGCCACCGAAAAGAAGAAAAGGAATGTGGATACAGATGGCGAGTCTATGAGAGACATCACCAAAAAAATACAGGATGCTTATCG
>JAYVUJ010000576.1:0-3282 GCA_043788035.1 Ferruginibacter sp.
TGCATCAGGTAAAAGATGCCGCAGCATTAATGAAATTAATTACTAACCGGCAGAATATGATGAGGGATGCCTGGCTTACCGCAACAAAACACCTGCGCCCCGCAATGCCTGTAGGACTACCCTTGAAAGAAGCGCAGGAAAAATCAGCTGAATTTTTGATAGAAATTTTGACCCTGATTAGGCACCAATAAATTATTAAAACCTGTTCCGCTAAAGTAGCTTCCTGCCCTGTTACACTTTATTTATTTTTACTTACCCAAAGCATTTTTAGATAATAAAAATAACTTGCTCTTAAATTTTCTTTATGAAAAACACTGGATTAAATAAACGCAGGCATTTTCTGAAACAGGTGGCCACAATGGGTGCTATGGCAACGGGGTTACCAGGTACCATCAGTGCCTTGCCCAATGCCCCGGATAATAACAAAGAAGGAGAGGGCTACACTTTTTTATTTCAGGGAGATTCTATCACAGACGGTAACAGAACCCGTAACAATGATTGGAACCATGTGATGGGGCACGGCTACCAGTACATCATTGCCAGCAAGCTCTGGTACGATTTTGCAAGGAAAGAATTTCATTTTTTTAACCGTGGTATTAGCGGCAACAAGGTTACTGATTTAACAGCCCGCTGGCAAACAGACACGCTTAATTTAAAACCCAACTTGGTAAGTATTTTAATTGGCATCAATGATACTGCTGCCTTCATAGACGGCGATAAAAATTTTTCTGCGGAGCAGTATGAAACAGGCTACCGGACTTTATTGCAGCAAACAAAACAAGCGTTGCCCAGTATTCAGTTTGTATTGTGCCAACCGTTTATTTTACCGGTGGGCAAGGTAAAAGAAAACTGGCAAGCCTACCAGGCTGAAGTTGAAAAAAGAGGTGCCATAGTTAAAAATTTAAGTGTGGAATTTGATACTGTTTTTGTTGAATTTCAAACAGCTTTTAATAATGCCCTGGCCAAAGCACCAGCTCAATACTGGATATGGGATGGCATTCATCCCATGCCTGCGGGACACGAACTGATGGCAAGGGAATGGATAAAGCAGGTGAGCCTAAAAATAAAGTTCATCACGTAATCGCATTTTTGTACGCTGGGTTTACCAGCTAATTTTTTGTGCAGAAATTTTAAAGCCGGTGATGCTTCATTATTTTTTAAACACTATCCGGCGTATTCCAATTAAGCAGCAGCACCGCTTTCCGGTACAAGTACGGCATAAACCTCCACGCACAAGCCCTCACCGGGCTTTCCCCTGCAATCGGGTGTAGAAGCCGGACGACAGTATTTCAATTGGGCATTTATAGTTTAGAGGGTGTTAGGATTATCGAATACTTCAGATGGAAGATTGTGCTACCAACCATACAAAATGTATGATGACAAATTGATGACTATCAATAGCAATTTTTTGTTACTTCTATTTTTCTATAGTGTCTTATAACATAAATACAGGCGTTGCCTACAAGTTTAAATTACACAATTCTAGTAGCAAGTGAAACTTACTATAAGATTTGTTACTATAATTTGCTGCTTTCTTCCATTCACATTTTTCTTTACAACTTGCAACAATACACTTGAGTTGAGATTTTCTTATAATGAAGTAGAAGCTAACCAAAATATTTTGCTCAAAGAGAAATCATCTGAAGCAGGCACTGACACTGTACAGTATAACCAACAAGTTTTAATTGATACAGCTATGACAGACACAGTAAAAACTTCTGCTGACACTTTACAAAAATCATCTAACTATAAAGACAAAATATTTAGAAAGATAATTATGCCAACTGAATTATAGTAGAGATATGAAAAGCCATACATCATCGGTATTAAAGAAGCTGATAAAATAGCATCCGCAAGAAACTAGAAGGCAGTGGATAATTTGGATGTCATAAAGGGTAGGCAAAAAGAATTGTAATAACAGCAACTGGTAATTTTAGCAGCAACATAACCAGCCAATAGAAATATTGAATAAAAAAATGTATGCCGAAATTGTATTTTATATACATCATAATCTTGTGGTAAGTGGCTTTGTATATGAAGTAGCAGAATGGGTTTACAGCAGCGCAAAAAATTATGCTTAAAATAATGGCATTATTAAACTGGCAGCGTTTTGTTAAAGAGCGTTTACATTATAGAGCCAGCGAGGCACAAGGCTAGCCAACGCACTTAGCCAATGTTACGCCCTGCATCAATGGAGGTTATCTCGATACACGGCAACACGTATCGAGTACAATTTTATTTCACACGGAAGGCAGATGTCGTGAATGAGCAGAGTAAAGATTGAGGCTTTTTGGAAGTAAATTATAGGCTGGCGCAGCATGCTACCCTGCTGCCATTCGTTACTACTGTTCATCATTTGTAGCAGTGCATTAGGCCAATGAAATTAAATAGCTGCTGAAATTAGGCGATGGGTTGGCAGGTTTACTTTGCAGTTCGGGCAGGTAACTAATTTTGCATATTAAAAAGTTGCCGGATGAAAGTTTAGTAAGACGAAAGCACAATAGAAAATTCAATTTACCGGTTGCATTTTCAAATAATCTGCTTTGTATTCTAAAGGTGTTTTTTGGGTGATGGTTTTAAACTGGTGGTTAAAGTGCGACATATTATTATAGCCACAGTCATAACATACTTCCGAAACATTTTTTTCATCTTCCACAAGTAAGCGGCAGGCATAGCCAATTCGCACTTCCATCAAAAACTGGATATAGGTTTTGTTGGTCTTATTTTTAAAATAGCGACAAAAAGATTGCATCGTCATGTTCAGCAGTGCGGCTACCTCGTTGAGTGTAATTTTTTCATTGTAATGATTAAAGGTATATTCAAACACCAGTTTTATTTTATCCTTATTGATATCGCCGGCAGATTGCATAAAGCCAGTTGAAGACAAGCGGATATATTCTTTGCTTTCAGCAATTTCATCCAGCATGGATAACAGGTACACCAGTTTTTTACCCGGTGAAACAGCCAGCATTTTTTCGATAGTTGCCGATAAATTATTTTTTATTTTTCCGGTTAACTGCAACCCGCAATTGCAGGTGGTTAAAAGATTTTTTATACCTTTTGTTTCAGGCATATTTAAAAACAGGCTGCCAAAAATATCGGGTACAAATTTTACGCAGATGGCTTCTCCCGCTGTAGCTACCTGTTTGGTAAGGTGGTCGTACTCGTGCCGGAAACAATGCGGCAAATTAGCACCTATCAGCACTATATCCCCATTTTTAAAATGGCCGATATGGTCGCCAATCAGCCAGGTACCAGAACTTTTTTTAATAAATAATAATT
>JAYVUJ010000577.1:0-7790 GCA_043788035.1 Ferruginibacter sp.
GATGGCCAGGTAATGCCAAACCATAAACGTTTCATCATTATTTGAAACTGAGGAGTTAGGATTTGTTTTTCAATATCTGTTTTATCTTGCGCTTCCCGATTGTAAATAAATAAGCGGGGAATATAGAACATACCACTGAACCAGGTTACTATAAAGATTATATGGAGCGCTTTTACGTAGAAATACATAATATAATGTGGGATGTGGGCTGTGTGATTTCTTTCTATCCGATGTTAACTGCACTTATTGTAATATTATTCTTTTTTTCACTTTTAAAGTTTTTTAATTGTATGGTACCTGCCTCCGCAAATAAATAATCATCCGTAGCCTCTTAAATTACCTGTCACACAGTAAAAGTTTTTTGAATTAGTCTTTGCCGTTTTATCAGTTGCGGCAAAAATTGCAGTTAATTCATTTGCTTCTATAGTTCATTGATCAATATTTTTCTGCTTTAACTACACCAGCCTCCTTAATAATTTCCAGCCAATAGTCGGTTCATTTGCCTCTTCTAATACAATTTTGATTTTGTAAATAAAATCTTGAGTAAATTTTGCCCTTGCTGTAGCTTTATAATTAGCGCTAACTGAACCTGCACAGCGTATTAATTATGTAGCAATGTCAAAACCGGCGGCATTTCTTGGCAAAATTTCGCAAATTTGTTTTTTTAGTACTATGAAACTGTTGGTTCTTTGTTGTAAAATTTTTGTGTGCGTTAGGTAAAGTTTACGTTGTTGTAAAATACAACTCTATACCTAAGCTCAACAATAACAAACAATAAATAAAAACATAATTAACCAAGTAAATACTCAAATTGTAGCACAAGCCCGCAAATTGAAGAAAATCAGACAGTATACATCATACATTAGAAATCAAGAAAGCAACATCTCCACACTTCCCTCCACATATTGGTTTACCCAGTTTTTAATTACATCAACCCATTGGGCGTTGGTATTTAAACATGGTATCATTGTAAAAGTTTCACCGCCTGCTTTTAAAAATTCTTCTTTTCCACGCATGTCAATTTCTTCCAGCGTTTCTAAGCAATCGCTTACAAATGCAGGGCACAGGATGAGTAAATTTTTGATGCCTTCTTTGGGCATTTTCAGCAACCGTATGTCTGTAAAGGGTTGTAGCCAGCCTTTGCCTAAGCGTGATTGAAAGGAGATGCTATATTGGTTTGTAGGAATATTCAATTTTTCCATTACCAAATGGGTGGTGGTAAATACCTGGTGGCGGTAACAATGCGCATGTGCCGGCGATGCTACATCGCAGCAGTTTGTTGTGGCAAGGCAATGGCTGCCTGTGGTATCGCTATTGCGTATATGCCTGCCCGGTACCCCGTGGTAACTGAATAAAATATGGTCATGCTGGTTTTGCAAATAGGGGCGTATGTTTTCTGCCAGTGCATTTATGTAATGTGGCTCGTTGTAAAATGGCTTTAAAAAATCAAGCTTGAAAGGATAGTTATTTTTTTGGTGTACTTCTTTTGCGGATTCAACCGCTGTTTCAAAGCTAGACATGGCGTAATGCGGATAAAGCGGAATAGCCAATACTTCTTCCAGATCAGGATTATTTTTTTGCAGGTTATCAAAAGCTTGCTGTGGCGTAGGGTTGCCGTAGCGCATGGCAACTTCTACTGGCTGGCTAACTTTAAGCTGCAGTGCGTTTTGCAATTTTTTGGTAAGGGATACTAAGGGCGACCCTTCTTTCGTCCACACCGATTTGTACGCCTCGGCAGATTTTGGTGCCCTAAACGGCACGATGATGCCATTAATTAAAATAAAGCGTACTGCATACGGGATGTCGATAACCCGTTCATCCATCAAAAATTCTTTTAAATATTTGCGTACATCTTTTACGTCTGTACTATCTGGTGAACCGAGGTTCATTAGAATAATTGCTTTTTTAGCCATGTCTTAAAATAATGTGCAAATGTAACCACTGGCAGGGGCAAAAGTTCAGGTATTGGTAAAATAATAATTGCTGCTGTCCTTAAATTTGTGGGGCATTTTTTTGTTTGGTGCTGATGGATTTATTGTTGCTGGTTTTGCTATACAGATTAAATATAAAAGCGTTTATTGACGGCGGAAACTTTTGGCACCGTTCGTGAGGGATAGGAGCAAGTACCCCGTAAAGCGCCGTGGGGTATGGTTTGCGAAGCTAGGCTACAATTTCGGCGCTGCGGAGTACTGCGTGTAGACCGCCCCCTTGCGCAGCTTGGGACACGCCCTACCTTAAGTCCACGATGTTTGTAAATACTACCGCTATAAAAAATAAATAGCGTTTACAATATGTGGGCAACAATAAAAATTGAGGCAACCTAAACCAACAAAATTTCGCTTTATATGATTAAACACACCGGATAATTTGTAGGCTAATAATCATTTAACAAAATGACATTTAGATGACAAACAAATTAGTTTACAACGGGTACCGCAACTAATTTTGCTTATACAAACTTTAACCACGTACAAGAATGGGCGGACAGCAACATACAGACATATCGACCTTTTTTATTGCAGGCATTAACTACAAAAAAACAGATGCAATAAGCAGGGGGCTGTATGCTATTAATAACGGCCAGTACGAGGCTTTACTTGCAATTGCACCTCAATATGGCATAAAAGAATTGTTTGTGCTAAGTACCTGCAACCGTACAGAAATTTATGGCTTTGCAGATGATGCTGCTTGCCTTTGCGCTTTGTTATGCACACAAACACAAGGCTCGCTAATTGATTTTATGGAGATGAGCTATGTAAAAAATGGCAGGAAAGCTATTGAGCATTTGTTTGATGTAGCGGCTGGCATTGACTCTCAGATATTAGGCGATTACGAAATTATAGGGCAGATAAAGCAATCCGTAAAGTTTTCGAAGCAGCATGGCTTTATTGGCGCTTATGTTGAAAGGATGGTAAACGATGTGCTCCAATCTTCCAAAACAATAAAAAATACTACCGCTTTAAGTGGCGGCACAGTATCCGTTTCGTTTGCGGCCATACAATATATTAAAGAAGCCATCCCAAATATAAAAGATAAAAAAATACTGCTGCTGGGCACGGGCAAAATTGGCAGGAACACTTGTAAAAATTTAGTTGATTATTTAGGCACTAAAAATATAACCCTCATTAACCGCACAGAAGGCAAGGCGATAGGGCTGGCTGCTGAATTGGGTTTACACTATGCGCCTATGAGCGAATTAGCACAACAAGTTGCAGCGGCCGATATTATTGTGGTAGCTACAAACTCACCTGAACCAGTTATTTATACTTCTCATTTAATTGATAATGGAAATAAGCTCATCATCGATCTTTCTATACCTTATAATGTTGAATTAGCTGCAAAGCACCTGCCTAATGTTACCTTAATAAATGTAGATGAACTATCTAAAATAAAAGATAGCACGCTTCAAAAAAGAGAAGCGGAAGTGCCTAAGGCAAAGCTCATTATAGAAAAGCATGTAAATGATTTTTTAAACTGGCATGTAATGCGTAAGAATGTGCCTGTGCTAAAAGCGGTAAAAAATAAGCTGGAACAAATGAACAGCTGCACTCTATTTGTAAATACTTTTTCTTCTGATATATGTACTACGCTTTCTGATACAGACACCGAACAAAAAATACAGAAAGTTATTACCGGCATGGCAGTGAAAATGCGCAGCCAAAACCAACGTGGCTGCTATTATATTGAAGCCATCAACGAGTTTATTGCATCAGGTGCCAATTAATTACATGGACAAAATTATACGGATAGGTACAAGGGAAAGCCAGCTGGCCGTGTGGCAGGCAACACTAGTTCAACAACTGCTTGCTAAAAATAATATTATATCTACGCTGGTTTTTATAAAAAGCGAGGGCGATATAGACCTAAAGACACCCTTGTACGAAATTGGCGTTACAGGCATTTTTACCAGGACCCTCGACATTGCATTGATCAATAATAAAATTGATATTGCTGTACACTCCATGAAAGATGTACCTACACAATTAGCCAACGGCGTTGCACAAGCAGCTGTTTTGCCAAGGGCGAGCTACAAAGATATTTTTGTTTACAAGGGCGAGCTTTCCGCTATTAGCGAGCAGCTTGGCTACACTAATAATGAATGGGTTTTGCCCGATAATGCACCTTTTACCATTGCCACCAGCAGCATACGCCGCATGGCACATTGGCTTAACAGGTACCCGCACCACAGTATTGAAAACCTACGCGGCAACGTTAATACAAGGCTGCGCAAAGTGCAGGACAATAATTGGGATGGTGCTATTTTTGCAGCAGCAGGCGTGGAAAGGATTGGGCTACGGCCAGCTAACAGCATTGAATTAGACTGGATGCTACCAGCCCCTGCACAGGGTGCTATAATGATTGTATGCAGGGTAGATGATAGCCATTGCCTAAAATTTTGCGGTGCGCTAAATGATGCTGCCACAGCCACTTGCGCTAAAATTGAAAGAGATTTTTTAAGGACACTTTTGGGTGGCTGCTCAACACCAATTAGTGCTTTGGCAGAAATAAAAGATAATACCATTTATTTTAGCGGTAATATTTTATCGCCCGATGGTAAAGAAAAAGCGGGTATTGATAAAGTTATTGAAGCCAATTTATCGAGAGAAGAAATGGGTAGTATATGGGCAGAAGAATTATTAAATAATGGCGGCAAAAAAATAGCAGAAGGCATACGCGATGCAAAGTAACGTACACATATTATGTACACGGCCTGTAGGCAAAACTTTGCTGCGAGAAGCAAGGGCACGAAATATTATTATTGATGAACGATCGTTTATTAAAACAATACCTTTTGAAACAATAGCCCTACAGCAGGAAATTGAACAAGCCGCCCTGCAGCAAACAACCGTAATTTTTACCAGCATGAATGCGGTGGAAGCAGTAGCACATTTTATAGATTACCAGCCAGCGGGATGGAGCATTTATTGTATTGGTACTACCACGCATGAATTGATTTCAAAATATTTTGGCGCATCCCCTATTGCAGGTACAGCGAATAGTGCGGCAGAATTAGCACATTTGATAACAGCAGACAGGAAGTTTACTAAAGCCATATTTTTTTGTGGCAACCAGCGAAGGGATGAACTGCCTGCAATATTGAGCAGCCATTTTATTAGTGTAACAGAAATAATAGTGTATGAAACAATTGCTGTAACACATACGCTTACTAAGGTGTACGATGGAATGCTGTTTTTTAGTCCAAGTGCAGTAATTAGTTTTTTTGCAACAAACAAATTGCCGCCTACAACTTTATTGTTTGCCATTGGAAGTACTACTGCCCGGGAGATTGAAAAATATACAGCCAATAAAATAATTGTAAGCAGTGTGCCCGGTAAAGAGAATTTGGTGCATAAGATGATAGGATATTTTAGGTAGGAAGGTATTTTCTATCTTTTTAAAAAGGAGAAGAAAATATAACCGAGCTGAGGGAAAATTACCCGCTGTCTCTTTATAGATGTAAAAAACAAAAAATAGTATAATTCCCAAAACTCCCTTCTCCCTTTAAAAATAGATGGAGCGGAGGTAAAAACAACATAATGAACCAATTACAGAATGATCTGCTTTTAAGGGCGCTTCGTGGAGAAATAGTTGAACGCCCGCCGGTATGGATGATGCGCCAGGCAGGCAGGTACTTGCCAGATTATTTAAAACTGAAAGCCAGATACGATTTTTTTACAAGGGTACAAACTCCTGAACTGGCAACTGCTATTACGTTACAGCCCATTGACCAGGTAGGTGTGGATGCGGCGATTATCTTCTGCGATATTTTAGTAATACCACAAGCCATGGGTTTAGAAGTATTGATGGAAGAATTTAAAGGCCCATCATTACCAAAAATTATTGCCACACAAAAAGATATTGATGCCCTTACAACCGAAGGTGCGGAAGAAAGCCTGAAGTACGTATATGATGCTTTATCCCTTACCAAAAAAGAATTAAACGGACGGGTACCATTAATTGGTTTTGCAGGCGCACCATGGACAATTTTATGCTACATGGTAGAAGGCAAAGGCAGCAAAACATGGGATAAAGCAAAGCAATTTGCCTATACACAGCCGGCGTTAGCGCACCAGCTATTGCAAAAAATTACTACCATCACCATTGAGTATTTAAAGCTGCAGGCAAAAGCTGGCGCTGATACGGTACAGGTATTTGATAGCTGGGCAGGCGCTTTAAGCCCGGCAGATTTTAAGGTTTTTGCACAGCCTTATTTAATACAGATTGCGGATGCACTAAAAGGTGTTGTACCTGTAATTTTATTTCCAAAAGGCAGCTGGTATGCATTGAAGGAACTAAGCGAAAGCAGTGCTGCAGGACTGGGTATTGATTGGTGCGTATCTCCACAAATAGCAAGGGAATTAACAGGCAATAAAATAACCTTGCAAGGCAACTTTGACCCTGCAAAATTGTTAGCACCTATACCAGATATTAAAAAAGCGGTAAAAGAGATGATAGATGCATTCGGCGTACAAAATTACATTGCCAACCTTGGCCATGGCATAACACCAAATGTACCTGTTGACCATGCAAAAGCTTTTGTAGATGCCGTAAAAGAGTACCAGGCACCAAGCTTGTAAGGTAAATAGTTGGTTGACTTATTTTTAATAATTATAAACATGGGCAATACGTATGCTAACATAGCCGAACCTGCGGGAACAGCTATTAACACTAACTGGATAGCTTTTATACATCAGCTGCAAGATGATATTTGTGCAGCACTGGAAGCTAGCGATGGTAAAGCAAAATTTATAGAAGATAAGTGGCAGCGGTCAGAAGGCGGCGGTGGAAAAACAAGAGTAATTGCCAACGGTAATGTTATCGAAAAAGGTGGTGTAAACACATCGGTAGTTTTTGGCGATGTTACTGATATGATGCGCTCCCAACTAAAAATTGATGGCGCTAAATGGTTTGCCGCAGGCCTAAGCTTGGTGATACACCCCAGCAATCCTTTTGTGCCAACCGTGCATTGCAATTACCGCATGTTTGAATTGTACAATACCAATGGCGATGTGATAGACAGGTGGTTTGGTGGCGGTACAGATTTAACGCCTTACTATTTATTTGATGAAGATGCCATCCATTTCCATCAAACCTATAAAGATATTTGCGATGATTTTGATGCTTCTTTTTATACCAACTTTAAAGAAGAATGCGACAGCTATTTTGTAAACACTCACCGCAATAACGAACGCCGTGGCATTGGTGGTATTTTTTACGATTTTAAAAAACCATCAAAAAGTAAAGATATTGATTTTTGGTTTGCCTTTGCAAAAGCTTGTGGTTACGGGTTCATCAGTTCTTACATCCCCATTGTTGAAAAAAGAAAAAATACGCCCTATAATGAACAGCATAAATATTGGCAAGAGATAAGAAGAGGACGATATACGGAGTTTAATTTGGTGCATGACAGAGGTACTATTTTCGGCTTAAAAACCAATGGCAGGATAGAGAGTATTTTAATGAGCCTGCCACCTACAGTAAGATTCGATTATAATTACCATCCAACGCCAGGCAGCGAAGAGGATAAATTATTACAAGCATGCCTGCACCCCGTTGAGTGGGTAATTGCAATTGAAAATATTGATGAAGGTGACTGGTCGAAAAAAGTAAATACCTGTTAAATATTTTACTGTCATCTTTTTAAAAATGGGAGAATATGTTTTACAAAACAGATAGCATAAAAAAGAAGTGTACACCACCCATAGAAAGAAATCATACATCCAACAGCACACACCACACATAAAAGATTATGTATTTACAAAGAAGGAACAGGATACTACGCAGCAACC
>JAYVUJ010000578.1:0-2736 GCA_043788035.1 Ferruginibacter sp.
TGCTGTCAACTTTAAAATCAAATTCTAAAATAAAATCACTATAATCTTTTTCTGTTGCTAAAAATGAATTGGGTTCATTTAATACAGTCATGCCAATAATCTCACCGCCTTTAATGGTATACTTTGCCTTACCATTTAATTGTTTCCAGCCAGTAAGGTCTTTACCATTAAACAAACTTTTCCATTGAGCAGTACTCAACAATGTAGCACAAAGCAGCAATGCAAACAGCAAACTTTTTTTCATGTAGCCTATCGTTAGAAAATAAAAAATAAATAAATGGAATCACTTAATTTTTCAAGTTAATTAATTATGCCAATAGTCGTAATATTTTTTTGGATAATTCTTTTGAAAGAAGATCATGCTATAGCTTTTGGTATATTTTTAGAAGAGGCAGCAGTAAACCCATTATTAAAACAAAATGACCCGTTATTTAACGGGTCATTTTGTGTATTATAATAAAGTAAATTATTTACCGGGGAATTATGGGGCCATACTTTAATTCTTTTCCTCCATTTCCCTTGCCAGGATAAAGTATATCATGTGCGGTTTCGTAACCTTCATCCGCCACCTTTACCAGCATACGCTTTGCGTTAACGCAACGGGCCAAATAAATCACTAATGCAGCAGTACCAACAGCCGCTAATGCAAGGGTAACTTTAGAAGTATTTTTCATCGTATTATTTTTGTAAAGATAAAAAAGCTATCGTCTGTTACCATCTTTATCCATTTATTTTTTTGCAATAACCTCAAATTTTAACTGCTGCAACAAATATTGCTTCTCAATTAATTTCAATAAAATTGAATATCCTGCAACTATTATTATTGCTGCCCGCCGGCCACCCCTGCCATGAAAGGCTTTGATGCCGGTAGTTACAGGCAGTTAACCTTTTAAAAATGAACCTGGCATTAGGTTGATATTTATAGGCATCTTCAAAAAATAAATAAGGGTTGGCGCAAAATAAATAATTAACATTTTCCCTATATGGCATTATAATTACTAAATATGTAAATTGGCAAATAATGATGTGTAGAATTTTGACGGATGATAAAAATAATTTGTCTGATAGTAATAATAAATTTACTTATTTACGCAGCATTAGCGTAGGTACGCACAACGGCCAAGCAATTAATTTTAACCAATGATGATTCTTTAAATGCCGGTATCAGAAAAGCAAAAACAGTTTTATCGGGTTACGGCAGTGCTTTTTATTAACGTAATTAAAACGAAAAAACTGCTTCGCTAAATTTTGAAGGGACTGTATTATTTGTGGGGCATCAGTTTAATTAAAAATTTTTTTTCTGCAGTGAGCTGCGGGTGGAAGATACCATAGTAGATGATAAAGGTGGCCAAATTGCGCTAAAGCAAGCGTTTTTAAAATTCAACCTCAACCTAACAAAATTTATTACGGCTGGTTTGTTTTTACGCCGTATTGGCCTGTTAAATGAAAACCATTTACTCGTTAATTTCAACGGCGTTGAAAGGCCGGGAGTGGAGCAACTGGATAACACCTTCTACTTGGCGGGAACTGGGCGTGGACTTTTATGGCCGCTCAAAAAAATTACCCCTTATTTTTTCTGATGCTAATTTAACGGGCTTAGTCTGCAAATTTTGAACATGGCACCGGTATAAGAGAAGGGCGGTTTGTAGGGCGCAATGCTACGGCCAGTAATTTAGAATTAACTATTGCCCTGCAATACTATCACAAAGATTTTAGTTTCCAGATATCGTTGTATGCAGGTGGCTCCCATGGTTTAAACAAGCGCAGGAGCAACAGCCTGCAGCTTAGTGCAGGCATTTTTAGTATGCCCGTTTATTTGCGTGAGACAGATGTACGCTGATCTAAAAATGGAAGGAATGTAAAAGCATTGGGGGCCTATATTTATTTTCCGAATGCTACCATTATCAATAATGCCTTTGCCAATAATATAATTAATAGCATGTTCGGGTGTTATGCAGAAATTACCTATAATCTTTTTGAAAAAAATACTAAAATGGCCAGCCTGCAGTTAAATGTATTTGGCCGTTTTGAAACGCTGGATCTAAATGCCTCCATACCATTGAATACTATTTATGATGGCACACAAAAACAACAGCATATTATTATTGGCCTTACTTATTTGCCCATATTAAATGTGGTAATTATAGCAGATGTGCGCTTGATGCATACTGGTGCAGAAAACCTAAGTCTTGTTACAAACCCCGACCTGGCAAAGCTTTTGTACCAGAGAAGTGTGATTTTTATTAACCTGGGTATTGACTAATGATTCTAAAAAATATAAAATGCAAAGAGGGGATTTTAAAAAAGGCGCCTGCCGTATTTGCCTGCTGGAAACCAATGCAGCAGCCGTTATTGATATGGCCGGTTGCAACCCATCTGTTGGCAGGACCATTTTTAAACCAGATATAGTTGAAAGTAAGATACAAATTACACTTATCATATTTGATAAAAATGCGGTGGAAATTATCAGCACAAAAATGATGCTTAAGAGGTGCCAGTACAAAAAAGTAAAGAGGAGGCCTATAAAGCTTTATTACTTAAATGTACCCATTTGGCTAACCAGATAATGCTCACGGGAAATGGCTTTAGCTGCAATTTACATGGCAGCAAGTTTTTAAAAAAGGTACTGTAATAAAGTAGCCGGCTGCTGCGCCGCTGCAGCAAATGCGCTCATCCGTTGCAGGTCAATATCTTTTTATACACCTTCTACGATAAAAAAAATTGCCTTCAAAATTT
>JAYVUJ010000579.1:0-5746 GCA_043788035.1 Ferruginibacter sp.
TTAGTAATGGTTTCTTCCAGGTTATAAATAGTTTCTATTACTTTCATTAACGCTGCCATATCATTAGCAGAGGCTTTTTGCGGCATGGGGTATTCGCCTTCAGCAAGAGTTACCGCGGCATCTAATTTTTTTTGTTCAAATTGTTTTAACTGCTCAATATAATAACTCTTTAAAATGGCTAGCTCTTTTGCAGATGCGGTACGGCAAACAATTATATGAAAAGCCTTCGCTATCTTATTTTCAACAGCGGTTTTTTCGATAGTTAAATTTTGCGACAACATCCTTGAGGCTTCCAGCACAGTTGGGTCATTCAGCATCATCAATGCCTGTAAGGGAGTGTTTGTTTTTGACCTTTTTACTTCGCACTGGTCGCGGTTGCTGGCATCAAACAAAGCCATTGATGGCGGTGGTACTGTTAACTTTATAAAAGTGTATAATCCCCTGCGGTATAATGCATCGCCATGGTCTTGTTTATAAGTTGCCAGCACTCCTCTACCCGAAGTTGCGGCTTCCCACAGGCCTTTTGGCTGATAAGGCTTTACACTTGCCCCGCCGATTGTTTTCACCAGTAGCCCACTGGTTGCCAACACCAGGTCACGCACAAACTCTGCGGGCAAGCGGTTTCTCGGACCACGTGCCAAATAGATATTTTCGGGATCTCTTTTTAATTTTTCATCAGTAATTTGTACAGACTGTCGGTAGGTTGCGGACAGTACCATTTGTTTGATGAGGCGTTTAAT
Source organism: Ferruginibacter sp. (assembly GCA_043788035.1). GTDB lineage: Bacteria > Bacteroidota > Bacteroidia > Chitinophagales > Chitinophagaceae > Ferruginibacter. Next base: position 741 of record JAYVUJ010000579.1, read on the forward strand.
ATCCCATCCATTATCCATAAAATCTACCGCCAGCCAATCCAACAAAGCTGGGTGAGCAGGAAGTTCGCCCTGCATGCCAAAATCGCCGGTAGTCTTAGTAATGCCTCTTCCAAAAATTTCCTGCCAAAGCCGGTTTACAAATACCCTTGCGGTTAATGGGTTCTTCTTATCTACCGTCCATTCTGCCAGCCCAAGCCGGTTTTGCGGAAACCTTGCCGTATCAAATTTCATAACTGCCTTTAATGCTACGGGGCGTACTTCCTGACCGGGCGCGTTGTATACACCACGTTTTAGTAAGTACGTTTTACGCAATGTATCCCTTTCACCCATTACCGACACCATCAACGCGTTGGTGTCTTTCGCATTTATAAAGGAAAGCGTATTTTTTTCATCTTCAGCGGTTACTGCAAGAAATGGTTGTTTTGCTTGCCTGGATACAGATACATCGCCTTCAAAACCGAGTTCTTTTGTGTTATTAAAAAATGCCAGCATCTGGTAATAATCTACCTGAGATATGGGGTCGTATTTATGGTCGTGGCATTGGGCACACTCCAGGGTAACGCCCAATATGCCTTTACCAAATGTCTTTGTTTTATCAAGCAAGTATTCAATGCGGTATTCTTCTTCAATGATGCCGCCTTCTTCGGTGTACTTATGGTTGCGAAAAAAGCCTGTGGCAAGTATTTGTTCTTTAGTAGCAGCAGGCAACATATCACCTGCTATCTGCCAGGCGACAAACTGGTTATAAGGCATGTTTTTATTGAAGGCATGTATCACCCAATCCCGCCATGGCCATTGGCTGCGTATGTTATCATCCTGGTAGCCGTAGCTATCCGCATAGCGTGCAACATCCATCCAGTTCACCGCCATTTTTTCGCCATACTGGGGCATGGCCAACAACTTATCTACTACATTTTCGTAAGCATTGGCACTTTTATCAGCCATAAATCCATCCATCATTTCAAGCGAAGGCGGTAACCCGGTAATATCGAGGCTTACCCGTTTCAATAATCTTTCTTTATCAGCTTCAGCATTAGGTGCAAGGCCTACCTGGTCGAGCTTGTTTAAAATAAAATGGTCAATCTCATTTTTAGGCCATTCTTTATTACTTACCAGAGGCAGACCAGATTTTCTCGGCATATCAAATGCCCAGTGGGTTTCGTACTTAGCACCCTGCGCTATCCATTTTTTAAATAGTTCAACTTCATATTTACTTAAAGCGCCGAGGTGGGTATTTATTGGCGGCATTATAAAAGTAGTATCGTCAGAAGAAACTCTTTTCATTAATTCAGAGAGTTGCGGATTGCCCCGCACAATGGCAAAGGCACCTTTGGTCTCTCTCAGCGGGGCGTATGCACTATCGGCAATATCAAGCCTTAGCCCTGCCTCTCTTTTATTAGCATCTGGCCCATGGCACTTAAAACATTTATCGCTTAATACCGGGCGTATGTTAAAGTTGTAGCTAACCACATCAGGCATTGCATTGCCGTCTCCATTACTACTATTATTAAAACAAGAAACAACAACGGCAGCAATAGCAATAAGTATAAAGACAACAGAAATAATCCTATATTTCATTGGTTTTGAAATTGAGTTATAAATTTAAGGAAAATTTTGGAAGGTTAAATATTTTGTTAAAAGTGGATAAAATTACCAGATAGTAAAAAAAAGAGAGGGGCGGGCATTCTATGTGAGTGTACAAGCCAGGTAAATTTAACAATTATAAAGATTGCAAACATCGGATTAAAATAAAGTACGTTTGAGTATATTGCTACTTTTTATATACTACTTATATATGCTACAACAAGCAAATAATAGGGTATCTGCTATTGATACTAAAAAAACACTATTAAACTGGTATAAATAATTGATATGTAAATTTCATTTTTTATTTTTATTGCGGTAATAGATACCTATAAAATCAGTATCAGCACGGGAGAAAATGTTTACTTTCCGAAATTTTTTGCAAAAGGATTTTAAGATTGCATCGGATTAAAAAAATTTCATTGGCACAGCTAGATTTTGTTAATTGTAACATACATTTTCGATAATGTACCATTGTTTTAGCAAATAATATTATCTTAAAAATATGTTGCACAATAGTAATTTATACTATAATTTAGAGATGCAAAAAAAGCTTTTAAATATTTTTACATGCAGCATGGTTATAACAGCATTATCCTTCTATTTTTTGTAAGCAAAAATTTACAAACTATATTGACTTTTTTTAAAATATAAAGCCTTTATTTTATACACATAATCAATAAATAAATTATATAAAAATCTTCGTGAAAAAACTTAAACAATGGGCTAAAGAAATAAAACATGCCGGCTTAGCTCATCTAATCAAAATAAAAAAAACGGAGATATACTATAAATATCAACTGAAAAATATCCACTTAAATTATCCCGAATTTTATACAAAAATTGAAACACTTAATGGGCAGTCAATAAATAAAGATTCCAGGCTAAACCAGGGAACAGCTTATTACGCAATAAAAAAAGGGATTGAAGTTTCGGGGATAGATTATTCGGATATTACTTTGTTAGATATTGGGTGTGGGTATGGCAAAACTTTAAACTTTGGCATGCTACAAAAATGTAAGGAAGTTATTGGTATAGACCTTGACGTAACGGCCGTTAATCAAGCCATTGCTAATTGCTGCTTAATGAAAAAAAATGGTTTTAATACCCCATTTTCTGTACTCGATGCAGATGCGAGCCAATATACAATACCTGAAACTGTGAATGTAATTTTTATGGCAAACCCATTTGGAAAGAAAACTATGGAAGCTGTAGCAAAAAATATCATTCAAAGTTTACAACAATATAATAAACAATTATACATAATATATTTTATACCTGTGCACCAGGATGTATTTTTAAATTATAAAGAATGCACTAAAGTGTATGAAAGCTTTACCAGGCACAAAAAAGAAAGCGAACTGGTAATTTTTAAGGTTAATAATATTTTAGCCAATCTAATTAATTACCCATAATTATTTAGCGCGCTACAAGTAAAATCACCCTATTGCCTTGGTACCAAATATATGCCCTACCAAAGCTGTGATGCCCATGGCGATCGTTCCCCAAAAACAGATGCGTAATACAGCTTTTAAAGTGCCTGAACCACCCGCTTTTGCAGCAACAATACCGGATAATGCAAGCGCTACAATGGCAAAAGAATACTGGCAGATAACCATACTTTTAATAGGTGCAAACAAGGATACTAAAAACGGCAGCAGCCCGCCAGAAATAAAAGATGCGCCTGATGCAAATGCCGCTTGTAGTGGCTTAGGCTGCGTTAAATCATTTATGCCCAGCTCATCCCTTGCATGGGCTTCCAGGGCGTTATGGTTTGACAGTTGTGTGGCTACATCAATAGATAAGGCATAACTTAATCCCCGCCCCTGGTATAGTTTTGCCAACTCAAGCAATTCCATCTCCGGGTCGGTATCCAGCTCCTTTTTCTCTCTAATTAAATCCCCTGATTCAATATCTGCTTGTGAGCTCACAGAAACATACTCGCCTGCTGCCATCGATAAGGCTCCCGCCACAAGCCCTGCCAACGCAGCTAGGATTATAGCATTTCTTTCATTGCTTGCGGCCGCTACGCCAATTACTAAACTGGTAGTAGAAAGTATCCCATCATTGGCGCCTAACACTGCCGCCCTTAGCCACCCGCTCCTATTGGTATAATGTTCCTCGAGTTCCATGTACTTCTAATTTTTATTCTTTGTTAAGCTTTGTTATTGCCGGGCAGCTAAAAAGTAAATGATTAAAATTATAGCCACAAATCCAAAAGTTATTTTATTATTTAAATCCTGGGGTTTGGAGCCCAAAAAACTGACATTTTTATTTCGCTGACTTTTCGCTAGCCGCACAGTATTTTTCTAACAAAATATCCATAATTAGGTTGGGTAACTACCTGCCTATTTAAATTTTAAATTAAGGCTGATGATGTTTGAATTAAAATTGGTACTCCTGATGTAATGCCCATAACGTAGCTCTAACATGCTAAAATGCTGGTTACCAAAAATACCTTTTGGCGGTGCTGCCCTAAAGCCTGCGCCCACAAAATGGCTATGAAATTTTGAGAGGTCGTAGTTGCTGGTATAATAAATATCCGACGATGTATGTGCCATATAAGGGGCAAAATATTTTACAGCACTTTGCTGGTAATACCTGTAAAAAGGAGCTACAGAAAAAAACGGCGTTAGCTTAATAGCTGTTTCTATATCGGCTGTATGTGCCGTCAACCCCCAGTCATCATGGTAGTACCTGTAAAAGCTACGCAGCACAATCTTATCCCCTAAAAAATAATTAGCCCGCACGCCCAGAGGAATTTTAAACCTGTTAGATGGAAGCGCTTCTACCTTTACCGTATTGTCGTTCAGGTACACTCGATGAAACGGCAGGCCGAGATAGCCATCCTGCCAGGCTAGGTCAAGTAAAAATAATAGCTGCAAGTTTTTATTAATTATCTGCGAGTAAGATAAAGATCCGCTAAAAGAATTTCTTGGCGTGGTGGCGTATTCAATATGCCCTCGCCCATTGCCAGAATAGTTTGTCCTTAATTCTACCGGATAAACCAGAGAAACCTTATCAAGGTAAGCTTGTGCCTTTACTGTAAACTCCCTGTTATTATCTTTTGATTTTTTTGAAAAGCTTGCTCCGAACCCGAAAGACTTATAATCGAACTCTGTAGAAGCAGATGCATTAAGGCCGAAAGTGGTACTTTTTTTTTCGCTTTCAACCGTCCACGATATTGAGGGGTACACGCGGACATCATGAGAGGATGCGGAAGAGTTCGCCTTTAAATCTATCATGTCTGAAGAAGCAGATGTATACGTATCCGCACCCAATTCAACATTGAAAGTATGTTTACGCAGCTGCTTATCGTACTTAGCAAATTTTACATCGATTATGTTGGATATGTCCGTCAGTTTTTCTGTACCAATGCCACCGGTAACGGAGGAGTTGCCGCCTTCCTGGTGATAGTAGCT
>JAYVUJ010000580.1:0-3186 GCA_043788035.1 Ferruginibacter sp.
TCAGTTTAGAAACACTTAGAAATAAGGTAGTTGTTCTTGATTTTTGGGCTACCTGGTGCATTCCCTGCAGGGCTTCATTCCCGGAAATGCAGGTTTTAGTTGATAAATACAAATCCGATACTACGATAGTTTTTCTTTTTATTGATACATGGGAAAGAAAAACGCCTGATAAGGTAAAAGCAGAGGTGACCAATATTCTATCAGAAAATAATTTTTCATTTGAAGTGCTTTTTGATGTAAGCAATGAAGTGCGACAAGACTATAGGATAGAAGCTATTCCGGCAAAGTTTGTGATTGATAAAAAAGGGAATATGGTATTTATGGGGAATTCAATCAATGATTTGATAACTACAATTGATATTGCCAAAGAATAAGATTTTACGATAAACTCAGTTTCGCCGCCGTAGGTATCTCCTTTTCCACCGCAAGCCCACACCAGTTCCTTTAAACACCGTCGCCTGATTTTCCACCATTGGTACAAAGCTGCTGTGTTTTAAGAGTAAACTGCCTTCGCATCATCCCCGTTGGTCGAAGACCAGACGGTGGCACCTCCGCCCCATCGTCTCCCCCAGAGTCTCTGAGTTCGTCAGGTACGTAGCTCACTACAGAGCGCTATTTTATTAAATAGCAGGGCAAGTTATTTACCATGATACCAACTTTACGGATATAGAGAAATTGATTCAACAAAGCAAAGTGTAAACCTGCTTACGCAACCTCTTCAGCTATGCTTAGGGTTGTAGAGAGACTTCGCTATGAACAAGATTCAAAACCGGCTAAAGGAGGATTAATAATTATTTTATCTTGCAGCAGTATTTGATATCTTGCTACTCCTGTAAATATTGCTGCCAAATGGTATGCAGTACAAGAGGGCGACGCAACGTTACTGATTAAAAAACAATTGCCCGGACCAAAAAATAATTTATGCAAACAGCCTACATAATAGACACCGTAAGAACCCCGGTTGGTAAATACGGCGGCGCTTTAAGCAATATACGGCCTGATGATTTACTGGCCGCAGTAATAAAGGCGATTATCAGCCGGAACCCATCTGTAGATATCAATGCCATTGAGGAGGTAATTGCTGGCGCTGCAAACCAAAGTGGTGAAGATAACCGCAACGTGGCAAGGATGGCTGCATTGCTTGCCGGGCTACCCGTTACCGTTGCCGGCGTTACCGTAAATCGTTTGTGTGCCAGTGGCATGCAGGCCATTATGGATGCAGGGCGTGCCATTATGTGTGGTGATGGCGACTTGTACATTGCCTGCGGCGTAGAAAGTATGTCGAGGGCACCATTTGTGCTATCCAAGGCCAATGTAGCTTATGCCAGGGATACCGAGTTGTTTGATACTACCATGGGCTGGCGTTTTATCAATAAAAAATTGGCTTCATTATACCATCCCTACGGCATGGGTGAAACTGCAGAAAATATTGCAAAACAATGGAACATTAGCCGGCATGCTCAGGATGAGTTTGCTTATGAAAGTCAGCAGAAATATGCAAACGCTTATGCAGCTAATCAATTTGCCAACGAAATAATACCAATACAAATTGAGACAGGGAAAGAGTTGATTGACTTTGACAAAGATGAACATCCACGAACGACAACCCTGGAGAAATTATCCTTGCTAAAACCGGCGTTTATAACAAACGGTACTGTAACGGCGGGCAACAGCAGTGGCATCAATGATGGCGCTGCTGCAATGCTATTGGCAAGTGAAGCGGCTGTAAAAAAATATGGCTTGCAGCCAATGGCAAAAATAACGAGTATGGGAGTAGCAGGTGTAGATCCTTCCATTATGGGCATTGGCCCTGTGCCCGCCACCACAAAGGCTTTGCAAAGAGCTGGTCTTGGCATAACTGATATTAGCCTGGTGGAACTGAATGAAGCATTTGCCGCTCAATCCATTGCCTGTATGCATGAGTTAGGTCTTGATATTGAATTGGTAAATGTAAACGGTGGTGCCATTGCAATAGCACATCCGTTGGGCTGTAGCGGTGTTCGCATTGCTACTACTCTTTTACATGAACTTAAAAAAAGAAAAGGCACCTACGGTCTTGCTACCATGTGCGTAGGTGTGGGGCAGGGAGCTTCAGTTATTTTTGAAAATATTAAGTAGGATGGTTTAGGTGCTTAGAACGTTTAGACGTTTAGGGTTTAGATGTTTAGCGTTTACTTGTAGTCTGTTATCTTTTCACTCTCAAAAATATATAACAATAATACTAGTTTGCATTTTAGTGCAGCTACTAAACTACTAAACTCTTAAACTTAGATGCTTCAAAATTCTTGATGAAAATAAATTTATTAAACGATAAATGAAGCCGGTATCTCACAAAAAAAATTCTACTACTAAATACTAAAAGCCTTATCAATAATAGCCAGTTGTTCTTTCGCATGTATTTTTGAGTAGCCTGTAGCTGTAGATGCACTGGCACTGCGGCTTATAATATAAAAGTTGATGTTTTGCAAATTCATCCTCAAAAAAGTGGCAGCACCCATATTTAATGGTTCTTCCTGCACCCAATGCCAAATCGCTTTGCTGTATTTGCTGTACAATTCATCAAGTTGCTTTTGTGGTAACGGATAAATTTGTTCCAGCCGGATGATGGCCACATCTGTTCTGTTTTCCTTTTGCTGCCGGTCTGCCAAATCAAAATATACCTTACCGCTGCATAGCAATACTTTTTTTACTTCGGCAGCATCTTTTACAAAACTATCATCCAGTATTTCTTTAAACCCACCTGTTAAAAAATCACTTTCAGGGCTATAACTGCCCGGGTGGCGCAGGTTGGCCTTGGGTGAAAAATTTACCAATGGTTTTCTAAAAGGCCAGGTTAACTGCCGGCGTAACAGGTGAAAGAAATTGGCTGAGGTAGTAATATTGGTTATCACCATATTTTGCTCGGCACACATTTGTAAAAACCTTTCCATTCTGGCACTGCTATGCTCCGGACCCTGCCCTTCATAGCCATGTGGTAACAGCATTACAACGCTGTTCATCCGCTGCCATTTGGTTTCTGCAGCGGCAATAAACTGATCTATTATTGTTTGTGCCCCGTTACAAAAATCACCAAACTGGGCTTCCCAAAGTACCAACGCATTGGGGTTGGCCATTGCGTAGCCATATTCAAATCCCAACACGGCATATTCGCTTAATAAGGAATTGTAAATCCGCATGGGTGCCTGG
>JAYVUJ010000581.1:0-2662 GCA_043788035.1 Ferruginibacter sp.
TTTGTTCATTTGGTTAAACGTCTGCCGCAGGCTGGACAAAGTACTACCCACATGGTCGTGTAAATCCCGGCTAATACGTATCCTTTCGTTTTCCTGCGATTGGATAGTTGCGTGAAGCAGGTTTTCACTGTGTTCCAGCTCTGCCTTTTGAGCTGCCAGTTGCTGTGCTAATAACTTTCGCTGAGATTTTATTACAACGTAAATTATTGTTGACGCTAATAACAGTGGGCCCAACGTGCCAATTAAAGTAAGTACATAAATATTATCATTTATTTCTTTAACTTCCATAGTGCTATGGTAAATAAGGCATACATTAACAAAATCAACGTCGCATGAACATCCAAGATGGCAAAGGCAACAACTACATTATTAACAAAAATATTAAAAATAGTAAACAAAACGAATGACCCAGAAAAATAAAGTAAAAATCCAGAATTTATATAAATTAACTCTACATTATTACTGATAACCTTATCGAAATCTTCGAGCAATTGCATCAGGTAAACAATAGCAAGCAAAATTACAAGGAACGCTTCGATCGGCTTTGTATAACTATTGAACTTGAAAATGCTTTGAAAAAAAACAGCATTAATCACACAAACTATAACGAAAGCAGAAAAAATAACGGGCAAATAACGGGTGAATTGATTATCCTTGAACAGTTTTTTGTAGAACAGGCAAATAACACCAAACTCGGCAACCGTATAAAAGTGCTGCAACGGCATATTGTTATAGTGATTATATGCTAAAATCTCAGAAATCACACTTGTTACTCCACTTAAACAAAGATAATACGTCAATACTTTTAATGCTGGCGGAAAGTAAGTATGCTTCAAAACAGCAAGGGATATTGGTACAATTATAGTAATTGGAACCAATACCCCTATGTAAAATAATGATGTTGCAAAATCTAATCCCATAACAAATTCACTAACTATTTAGTACGTTAGTACTTCCACATGCTGGGGGGCAAAGCACCGTCATATCATAAACAGCACTTGTGCTACCAACCGTTACAATATCATTTCCCATAGCATCCACGCCTACTACAAAAAGGCGGAAAGAAGTAAGGTCATCTGCTGTTGCTAATGCCCCATAGACCCTGATACCCAATACGGCATCAGCAGTCATTGCTGCTTCTACATCTGCCCTTGGTATTTTAACTGCATGAATTGGGGTATTAGTTAGCGCGTCAACATAGGTGCGCCAATTTTCTGTCTGTGCTGCTGCTGTTGTTACTGGTACTGGAGTCGCCATAAGATTGTGTTTTTTGTTTGTTAAATTGATTTATTAGTGTGAAAATAGACTACGATAAATAAACAATTCATTAGGCTCAACTCAATAAACTGTCAAATAAATACCATAGATATTTAGCGAAGTAAAACATGAGTATGAACAATTAATTTCAGATGGTGACAATAAAAGTAACAAGAGAGGCGAAACTACCAAACAAAAATAGCTTCTTTTTATTTAAAAAGCAACACACTAAAACACTTATTTTCAATAAATATTTTGCCAAATACCTACAATTCCAACCATATTTAAACCCCATAAACCTCAGTTAAGGCTTAATTTACTTAAATAATAAATTAACTTTTTGATTACCATCACTTTACGGGCAAATAAACACCCTTAGAACGTATTACCGTCTTTTTCCGCATGCCTCTAGCTCTGAAAATGCAAATAACTCATTGTCAGCGGCCTGCATCGAAAACCTACTCGTATCTAGGGCCAAAAGCCGAGGCTTTCGCATACTTGAGCCGAAGGCTATTGCTAACTACAGATACTGAGCTTAAAGCCATGGCGGCACCGGCTATCATAGGGTTAAGCAAAAAGCCGTTAACCGGGTATAACGCACCAGCCGCCAGAGGGATGGCTACAACATTATAAACAAAAGCCCAGAACAGGTTTTGCCGGATGGTGCGGACAGTTTTGCCGGATAGCGCGATTGCCTTCGGTATTTGCCTGAGGTCTGATGATATAAGGGTCATTTTGGCAACGTCCATAGCTACGTCGGTGCCGGTACCCATAGCTATACTAACATCGGCGAGCGCAAGCGCCTGGCTATCGTTAATGCCATCGCCTACCATACCTACTACCTTGCCTTCCTGCTGTAATTGTTTAATGAAATTTGCCTTATCGGTAGGCGAGGCTTCTGCCTTATACTGGGTTATACCTGCCTCGGCGGCTATTGCATAAGCTGTCTGCTGGTTATCGCCGGTGAGCATAAATACCTCTATGCCCATGCTTTGCAACTGCCTCACTGCAGCTGGGGAAGATAGCTTTATCTTATCGGTAATTGCAATAGCTGCAAGCGCATGAAACTGGTTAGCCAGCCATATAACCGAATAGGCCTGGTGCGCCCATTCCTGCGCTTTCTCTTCCAGCTCTGCTGGTATAGTTAGGCTCATAGTTTCCAATAGCTTATGGCTACCCGCAAAATAGATATTGCGGTTATAAATTGCCGTAACGCCGCTGCCTGTAATGCTGCTGAAGTTGTTCACTTCCACCGCCTGCATCTGCACGCTTTTGAAAAAAGAGGTAATAGCTGTTGCCAGCGGGTGTTCCGATTGCAGTTCAATACTGTATAGGATGGCCGATAGCATTTCTGCATCGGCAGGGTCCTTCCAGGCTATATCAACCACTTTGGGAAGCCCTTCGG
>JAYVUJ010000582.1:0-2200 GCA_043788035.1 Ferruginibacter sp.
CCATTGCTTCCGCATCTCCCAGTAATTCACCGGGACTTCCAAAGCAGCTGAAGCCTGCATTACGGGTACTTGCGCCCGTGGGTATCAACCCTCTTTCCAGTATGGTTATTCTGCATTGCGGATTAATAAGTTTTAGTTGTAAAGCACTCCAAAGCCCGGTAAACCCACTGCCAATAATAATAACATCCTGCGGTGAAAAAAAACTTGTCTTTTCCCAAAATGATAATTGTGCCATGCTATGTAAATTGTTAATAAAAATACCAATAAAAACTAATTCTGCTCATTAAACGTTCTAAAAGTAAATTTGTCGTACTATTAAAATGTTTTGTATGAAAAAAAATATAATTATAATATTGATCCTTTCTCTTTTTTTAACCACTGCAAAGGCGCAGGGTTTAAAAGATCTCCTTAATAAAGTAACAAAAAAAGATTCTACCGGTAAAGGGAGTTTAGCCTTAGGCAATGGTTTAAGTAACGGCGATATAATTAGTGGTTTAAAAGAAGCATTAAAAATTGGTACCGATAGCAGCAGTAAAAAATTAAGTAAGGTGAATGGCTTTTTTGGCGATGCCGCCATAAAAATTTTGATGCCTGCGGAAGCTCAAAAAGTAGAGAAAACTCTGCGTGGTGTGGGTATGGGCAGTTTGGTTGATAAAGCTATTTTATCTATGAACCGGGCAGCAGAAGATGCAGCAAGTGGTGTGGGTAATATTTTCTTTAATTCTATTAAGCAAATGACTGTTACCGATGGCTTACAAATTTTACGTGGGGGAGATTTTGCCGCTACTGATTATTTAAAGAAGCATACAACAACGGAACTTACAGAAAAATTCAGACCGGTAATTGAAGCGTCGTTGGTAAAAACGGATGCTACTAAATATTGGTCGGAGTTGTTTACCAATTACAACAAGTTTAGTTTTAAAAAGATAAATCCCGACCTGACAGCCTATGTTACTGAAAGAGCTTTAAGCGGTTTGTTTTTAAATATTAGTTTGCAGGAGCAAAAGATAAGGAAGGATCCGGCAGCGCAGGTTACGGGGATTTTAAAATCGGTTTTTGGCGGAAAATAAATATACTGCTCAATTAAAAGCGTTAGGGATTGGAGCGAAAAGCCCGGAACGAAGCGATGGATACAATAACAAATTAAATAGCTGCATCCAAGCGTAGTGAGGACTTGTAGCGTAAAGCCCGGCCGCCGCCCCGGCGGAACGCAATAATAAATAGTTTTTTACTATTTATTATTATGAAGAAATTATAATAATAAACGCATCAATTTTTAGTTGATGCGTTTTTGCATTTTAAACAAGTATTGCAGCTTTATTTTAATGAACTGTTATTACAATTGCCTTCCAAATAGTCAAGTGGTTTATCTACTTTACGGTTTCAATAGTATTCCAATCATCCGTTCTAAAAAGGTTTACGGGTAAGCCTTCTTTATTAAAAAGATTGGGCATGGCGGCACTGGTAAAACCAAACCGCACGGCAACCGGATGCTTAATATTTTTATTGCTCACCAGGATGGAATTATTCTTGATGGTAGCAATGGCGGGGGAGAATACCTTATCTTCTCCGGCAATATAAAAATCTGTTAAAGCGCCGTTCTTGCTCATTAATCCATTATCGGCATTGTCGAAATTTATACGGACCTTATCTTTTTCAACCACCATATTTTTATAGGCGGGGCTTTTATAAGCCACCTCTTTTTTGCCATAGGTTGCTGCAAGGGCATAATTAGCCAATCTTAAACCAACGTCTTTTTTATCATGCGGATGGATATCTTTTACATCTCCAACCAGATCATGCGTAACCACCATGCCGGTGTTTGCAAGGGATAAGGTTTTAGTTTGCGCCTCGCGTAACAAGGCCCCGGCAATACCTCCGTAGCCGGAAAAAGGCGCAATTTGTACATAGTAAAAAGGCAGGTCTTTATGCCAGGCTTTGCGCCAGCTATTGATCATATCGGTAAATAATAGTTGGTAAGTAGCGGAAGTGCCCACATTAGATTCGCCCTGGTACCAGATAACTCCTGCAATGCTGAAATCCGTAATGGGATTGATCATGGCGTTGTATGTGTAACCGGGTTCTGTAGGCCAGCCGGTGCTGATTTTTAATTTTGCAGCGGCTGCTTGCAGCGTGGTATCTTCTTTAATAATTTCTTTGGGCGTCCAAACTTCAGCGGGCGTACCACCCCAGCTGGTAT
>JAYVUJ010000583.1:0-7776 GCA_043788035.1 Ferruginibacter sp.
TAATTTTCCGGTGAGCCATGGCAAAGAAAATGTTGCTTTAAAAGTTGGCGGTAGTTACCGGTTAAGGGTTGGTAAAAAAGAGGTGGTTTTGGTGGAAAAATAAAAGCTTAATTTAGTATTGGCTTTTAGGAAACCCTGCACCTTTACATGAAATTTTTTAAAATGAACAAACCCTTACAGAAAGAACTGTGGGAAAAGATCCAAAAGTTTAAGCTTGATGAGCCAGCATCAACCTTTTGCTTCTTCAGAAAACTACAGCAAGAAAACAACTGGACTCTCGCCTGTACAACAAAAGCCATTGAAGAGTATAGGAAATTTATTTTTTATGCTGCATCTCGCGATACATAAATAATTACGCCGGTTGTTACTACAAATAGCCTGTTAATTATAGGCAAACCTATACGGCATGAAGCACCAGGGATAGCAGCGGCAATCCTTTTTTTGTCGGACCGCCCGCAAAGAAGATTGCAGCGGATAGCACGCCCGGGTGCCCAAAAAATTGCCTTTAAAAAAAGGCAATGGAAATTTTTTGTAAGGAATAATTTATTACTCTTCTTCCTCGTCTGTGTAAATCCTTTTTAGTTTAAACTTGCTTGTTGGTGCTACTACCAACGGGTATTTTTCTACCGACACATTGCTTTGCTGCAGCCCAAAACCTTTTTCTTCACTTAAAGAAAACTCTTTTATCCAAAAATAAAGGTGCATGATGATGCGCTCCATAAAAGGCAATTCATTGTCTTGCGACAGGAATTTTTCCATTACTACAAATTGAAAATCGCCTACTACGTTATTGCGCTGCTGGCTTTCATAACGGCTGGTTACGTTAACTTCTTTATTGGCCACCAGGTCTTCCACCACCTTTTTGAACATTAGGTTTATCCTTGGCGCAATCCTAAAACCAAGCCTAAACTCTACGCGGATAATATCGTTGGGGATAATATGGTCAACAATATATTCGCAGGTGTAAGGGTCATCGAGCGTATCCAAATGCACAAACCAAAATATATCTGCACGTTTTGGCTTGCCACTTAAAATAGAGTAAATAATTTTATGTTCAATTTCTTTGGGGTTGTTGGCGCTTGTCATGTACACCAGGTGGGTAGCGAATTTAGGCACTGTTGTATCATTACTTAATTCTTCCAGCTTAGGGATATACTCTTCCATTCGGACAAACTCTACGTAACGGTTTTTAATTTTACGGCTTCGGAACCACACGTACATTACAACAAACAAGCCGCCGCCTACCAGCAAGGCAATATAACCACCGTGAGGAAATTTATCAAGGTTGGCTGCAAGAAAACTTGCTTCGAGTGTGAGGTACACCATTAAGAAAAGATAAATAAAAAGCCTGCCGGTACGCTGGGAAATTAAATAATTGGCAAACAATATTGTGGTGGACAGCATACATAAAGTAATGGCCAAACCGTAGGCGGCTTCCATGGCGCTACTGGTTTTAAACCAAAGCACAATACCGCTGCAGCCTACAAAAAGCAGCATATTTATACCAGGTATGTATAGTTGCCCCTTTGCTTCGGAGGGATAATTAATTTTCATGCGGGGCCAAAGGTTTAAGCGGATAGCTTCGGAAATTAGCGTAAAGGAACCGCTTATTAATGCCTGGCTGGCAATGATGGCTGCAAGGGTGGCAATAATTAAGCCTATAAGCCTAAATTGCTCTGGCATTAAACCAAAAAATGGGTTAAAGCCACCCTTAATCATATCTCCAGTAATGGCCTTATTATTGTAGTGTGCCAGTAGCCACGCACCCTGGCCGAGGTAGTTTAAAACGAGGCAGGTTTTTACAAATACCCAGGATATACGAATGTTCTCTTTGCCGCAATGCCCCAGGTCGCTATACAGTGCTTCTGCCCCGGTAGTACATAAAAATACAGCGCCTAATATCCAAAACCCATGCGGGTAAGTGGTTAATAATTTAATGGCATAATATGGGTTGAAGGACCTTAGGATACCCCAATCGTCTGAGAGATGCAAAATACCAAATACGGCCAGCATACTAAACCAAATGAGCATGATAGGCCCAAAGAGTTTACCTATTGAGGCAGACCCGAATTGCTGTAAAAAAAATAAGAATACCAGTATGCCTAAAACAATATAAATGATGGCGGATTGATGGATAGCTTTAAAAGCATCTATTTGCTTTAAGCCTTCAATGGCAGAGGTTACAGATATTGGCGGGGTTATCATACCATCCGCTAATAATGCAGCCCCGCCTATCATTGCGGGGATAACGAGCCATCTTTTTTGTCTCCTTACTAGCGTGTACAACGAAAAAATACCTCCTTCGCCTTTGTTATCTGCCCTTAAAGTTAGGATAACATATTTAACTGTGGTTTGTAAGGTGAGCGTCCATATAATACAGGATAAGCTACCTATAATAAGCGCTTCGCTTATTGATTTTCCGTTAATTATTGCGTTGACAACATATAAGGGAGAAGTTCCGATATCTCCATAAATAATACCTAGAGCAACTATTAAGCCGGCAGCCGTTACTTTTTTTACATGCTTTGTCAATACTGATTAATTTTTGTATATGGATTGGAGCTATAGCAATAAATATGCTTTGCCATTCCTTATACAAATGTAAATTGAAACCCGCTATTGTAAAAAATAACCTTTAAAGTGGTAAATAATTCAAAAAAGTATTTACTAATAAATAAATTTTATATGGTACAAACCCTATAAAATTTATAAAAATGTATTGGCTTTTTGGCATGTAATCTGTAAACAACAATAGGAAAAAGTGCAAAAACTGGCCCATTTTTAACAACAAGGAATGCATAATTGTATGATACCTAATGCGCAAGACCTGTAGATTTTTTTTAGTACTTTGACCAGGAAAAGCTTAGCTAATATAGATGCCGTTAAGTTAAGGCTTTAAATGTTAGTTTTACTCCACACTTAACCCCCTTTAAAAAAGAGGGCCAGCCTTAAATTAACGGCATTGAATTATAGGGGGCTTTCGCAATAATTTAATAAATTAACCTTCATCTTTGCTTAAGATAGGTCGTTTATCTCTTACCAAATCTATTTTAGTTATGGGGTAGTATAATAAAGGTATCTGTTCTACCACTACATCGCTCTTATCTAACCCAAAAGCTTTTTCGTCGCTTAGGCTCATATCTTTTAACAAAAAATACGATTTTAACAACAACCCTTCCCGCAGGGCAAATTCATTTTCAATGGAAAGAAATTTTTCTATTACCACAAATTTAAAGTCTGGTTCGGGGTTGTATTTTGTTGATCCATCAGCCCTTATGTGCAGGTTTAATTCTTTATTAGCCACTAATTCCTGCACTATTTTTTTAAAATATAATTCTGTTTTGGGCTGGATGCGAAAACCAATATTGATATTGACCTTTATTACTTTGTCATCTATCAATTCGGATACATCGTACGTCATAGTATAAGGCTCGCTGGTTCTGTTGATGTGTAAAAACCAATAAACATCTGCTCTTTTAGGTTTTTTAGAAAAAATAGATTTAATGATTTTCTCTTCTATTTGCGATGGGCTGTTTGCTTTTGACAAATATATTACATGGGTAGAAAATTTGGGTATGGCATCATCTTTACTCAACTCCAGCAGTTGCTCCGTGTATTTTCCTATATCTACAAACTTTGTAAAGCGGTTATGTATTTTTCTCGCATAATACCACACATACATCGTCATAAATATAAAAAGCTCAAAAAACAAAAACATCCAGCGCTCTTTAATTTTAGCCACATTGGCAATAAAAAACGAGCCTTCAATAATAGCAAACAAGCTTATAATAGCGGCTACATAAAACCTGTTCCACTTTAGTTTAAACCGTAAAAAATAATTGAGCAGTACTGTGGTCATCATCATAGCAACAGTGATAGAAAAACCATAAGCTGCTTCCATGTTAGACGATGTTTTAAAATAAACCACCATTAGCACGCAACCAAACCATAAGATGGTATTTACGCTGGGTATATAAATTTGCCCTTTAACATTACTTGGTTGCCGTACGGTTACCCTTGGCCAAAAGTTAAGGTTCATTGCCTCGCTAACCAATGTAAACGAACCACTTATAAGCGCTTGAGATGCTATGATAGTGGCAGCAGTGGCTATTATTATGCTAGGCAGCAAAAACCAGTGGGGCATCATTTCAAAAAAAGGGTTTAATTCTATAGAGGTTAATTTTGTATCCGTAGCTACTATTTTCAAATAAGCTTTTGGCTGGTGCATAACCCAGGCGGCCTGCCCTATATAATTAATTACCAAGCTAATTTTTACAAATATCCAGGTAATACGGATATTTTTAATGCCGCAATGGCCTAAGTCGGAGTATAAAGCCTCAGCACCTGTAGTACATAAAAACACAGCCCCTAACAACCAAAACCCCTGATGGTAATTTACCAATAAATTATACCCATAATAGGGGTTTAGTACTTTTACAACACTGGGGAAATGTAGTATTTCAAAAATGCCCACTGTAAGCAGCATACCAAACCAAACCGCCATAATAGGCCCAAATAATTTACCTATTATTTGGGTACCAAACCGCTGAAAAAAGAATAAGCCTGATATTATGGCAATTACAATACTGGTGGTTAACAAATTTCCCGGAACAATTATTTTTTCCATGCCGCTTACGGTATTCAATCCTTCAATAGCAGATGCTACAGAAATGGGGGGCGTTATAATGCCATCTGCCAGCAAGGTGGTAGCTCCCAAAATGGTTGGGATAACTAAATATTTGCTGTAGCGGCGCACCAATGCGTATAAAGAAAAAACGCCGCCCTCTCCCTGGTTGTCAGCCCTTAAAGTAAGCCACACATATTTAACGGTTGTTTGAAAAAGCAGTGTCCAAAAAATTAGTGACACGCCACCATAAACCAATGTTTCGTCAATCTTTTTTTCGCCTATAATTGCCTTCAGCACATATAGGGGGCTGGTGCCAATATCTCCATATATAATACCAAGCGCAATCAGCAAAGTGGCAACAGTAACTTTTGCGGTAGTTTTATTTCCGGTAATCATATTATAATTTAGGTAATCTTTAAAAGCAAAAAAACGAATGTATAAATTAATTAGGACTATTGACTAAAACCATACCGATTATTATCTATTTAATTGATTATAATATGCTTAGCTCTCCATAATTTGTTTAAAAATACCAAAAATTACGATTAAGGCTGGCAATGGCATAAAAATAAAAAAAAAGTAACTTTAGTTAAATAGCTACGTTAATTTTTGTTCTTGTAAAATAAGTCCTCGATGCAGTTTACAATGCTGTAACCTTACCTGTTGAGCCCTCCCCAGAGGGGGATAATTCAAAAATAAATTTTGGTGCAAGCCCGGCCTCCGCACGGTGGCTAACGTATAAAATTGCTGTGCTGCTTTGGCCAGCCATTTTATTTATTAGTGCTACAACAATGGCAGCATTGGCATCGTCAAGGCCTGCGGTAGGTTCGTCTACTATCAATAACGGCGGATGTTTCACCATGGCACGTACTATTAATACCATCCGTTGCTGGCCTAAAGATAAAGTGTGAAAAAGGCTCTTTTTTTGTGGCAGCATCCCAATAAGCTCAAGCCATTGGTTAGCCAGTTTTACCTGCCTTGCGGATGGTTTTGTGTACAGCCCTACAGAATCGAAAAAGCCCGAAATAATCATTTGCCCTACCTCAGTATAGCGGCTAAACAAATCGGTAATAGAGGAAGTAAAATAGCCAATTTTTTGTTTGATGGACCATACGCTTTCGCCGGTGCCTTTTCGTTTGCCAAATAATAACAAATTTTGCCCAAAGCCTTTGGGGTTGTCGCCGGTAATTAATGATAGCAAGGTTGTTTTGCCAGCACCGTTAGGCCCTATCAAATGCCAAAATTGGGCACCATTTATTTGCCAGTTGATATCTTTTACAATTACCCGCTCTCCGTATTGTACCGTCACGTTATTGAACTGCACCAACGGGTTATTTATAACGCCATATTCATAATTGGGAGCAGGGATAGAGCTTGCACACACAGGCCTTTCATTTTTTTGCTGCTGTTTGAGGCATGCTTCCACATCTTTATAAACAATGATGGTATTGTCATCCGTAATGGTTACAGTATTTGTAATAAACGGCAGCCTATCTGCTGCTCGTGTAATTAGTTGAATTATGGGCGTGTGTGCAGCAATGCCTGTAAACATTTTTAACATGGCTGCCTGGGATGCAATATCTAAATTATCAAAAAGCCCATCCGCAATTATAAAGCCTGGCGTTTTTGAAAGCAGGTAAGTTAGCAACGATTTTTTTTGTTCTCCGCCAGATAAGGTACGCAGATGGCGATTGGCGCTGGTGGCTACTTCTATATGGCCATGCTGCTCTTCGGCTTTTATTAATTCGTTAACTGCAATGGCAGAAAAAAGCACACCTTCAAAACTATTAAATACAGCAAATAGCCCAGTGGCATTTTTATTTAAAAGCTGTTGTACCAATATATTTTTATTGGCTTTGTTAGATAAGTATACAGCTACGTGGTTACTATTGCTCATTAAATATATTTATAGTTTAATTTTTATCAGCATAGGCATACAAAATTTAATAAGTTTATGCCTGGTTGCTACTAGCAATAAATAAAGAACCGCTTATTGCTTTTGCTTCTTCAATTATTTCTGCAGGGTAATTGTATAGCTCTAAAATCCTAATAGCATTGCTTGTTTTTAAGGGCCCTTTTTTTAGTGTATAGCCAAAACTTAATTGCCCATCTTCTATTTTTTCTGCAAAATGGTATAATTCATATTCAGCGCCCAGCATTCCTGTTAATTCTACATCGTGTGTTGATACAAAAACCATATTACTTTTTTTATTAAGGAAAGATAAGATAGCCTTGGCTGCGGCAATACGTTCAATGGTGTTTGTACCTTTAAACACTTCATCCAGCATAAATATGTTCTGCCAATTTTGCTTTGCTTCGTTTATTAAGGCGCCCATTACTGTTACCTCTTCTAAATAATAACTTTTGCCTTCAAATAAATTATCGGCTATCCGTATAGAAGAATGCAATTTAATTACAGGTATTCTAAACTCAGCAGCAAAACAAGTACAAATAGTTTGCGCCAGCACAGAATTAATGGCAAGCATACGAAGAAAAGTTGTTTTGCCACTCATGTTTGACCCCGTTATTAAAATGCTTTTGTTTTGCACCTCCATATTGTTTGTAACACAATTTTCAATTAAAGGATGGTAGGCTTGTATGGAATAAAGCTCCTTAGAAGCTGGCAAAAAAACAGGTACGCAGGTTTTAAAATTACTGCTCCGCAAAGAAGCTATTGAAAGCGCTGTATCTATTGAGCCTGCATATTTAAAAAGATGTAAAATATCGGCTCGTCTTTTCTCTATTGCTGCTATTAAATTATAAAAGATAAAAAATTCTATCAAGGAGAAAGCTTTAATGATATCAAGAAAAATTAAGGCAAATTGAGTGAGTTCATCTTTTAAAGATGGTCCATCAAAGCTTAGTAGCTTGCTTTTTTGTTGTATGCTCCTGAGGTTGCGTATGCTGGCTTTAACTTTATCATCCTTAAAAGGAAGGTTGCTGTCCTTTAATTTTTTACAACTATTAATAAGCAAATTTAACTGCGAAAACGACTTGTTAAAACGCTGTGTATGGTTTTTGTTGCGGTAATGAAGAAATACGTTTGCCCCAAATGGCACCATTAACCAAATTAATAAAAATGGATAAATTACAGAAGCAAATACCATCAGCAAAATTGCTATTATGTAAACCTTTGCCCAGTTGAACCA
>JAYVUJ010000584.1:0-2382 GCA_043788035.1 Ferruginibacter sp.
TTAATTATTGATAAGTTTAATGATTATTTTGTGATTCAAACGCTTGCGTTGGGTATTGATATTTGGAAGCCAGCCATTGTAAGCGCTATAGAAAAGCTATTTTCACCGAAAGGAATTTACGAACGCAACGACGTGCCGGTGAGGGAACTGGAAGGCATGGAGCAGCATAAGGGTTTTTTATCTGCTGAATTTGATACCAATATAATCATCAACGAAAACGGTATTAAGGTTAACGTAGATATTGTAAACGGTCAAAAAACGGGCTACTTTTTAGACCAGCAAGACAACCGTCGTGCCATACAGCACATTGTAAAAGGTGCCGATGTTTTAGGGGCTTTTTGTTATACCGGTTCTTTTGAAATTGGTGCTGCACATTACGGCGCTAAAAGTGTTTTAGGCATAGATATTTCTCAGGCTGCTATTGATGCCTGCAATAAAAACGCAGCCCTGAACGGCTTGGAAAATAGCTGCAAATTTGAGTGCGTAAATGCATTTGATGTATTGAAAGAGTGGACCAAAGAAGGCAAGCAATGGGACGTAGTGATGCTTGACCCGCCATCTTTTACAAAAAATAGAAGTACAATTGATAAAGCTGTTGCAGGTTATAAAGAAATTAATTTACGGGGCATGAAGCTGGTAAAGCCAGGCGGTTTTTTAGTAACATCTAGCTGTACAAATTTGGTGCAGCCCGAGCTGTTTTTAGACATTATCCAAATGGCGGCAAAAGATGCCAAACGTAAATTACGGCAAGTGGTTTTTAATGCACAAAGCGCCGACCATCCAATTATACGAGGACAAGAAAATACACATTATTTAAAGTTTTTGATTGTACAAGTTTTGTAAAATGGCAAAAAGAAAAATGCCTAGCCGGTAGTTACCATTTACTTTTTAGGTTTTATATTAGCCGAAATTGAAACTTCTGCGGTGCATGCAGAAAGGCAGTATACAGATTTAATTACGGGGCTGGCAATTACTAAAAAAAGCGATTTTATTGAAAAGCTTGCACACGATTGTTTTATTGTTCAATTACTAAGCAGTGGCACTAAATACCAAACGATGCTCGATAAGCTTTTAGGCATTTTTGAACAGGTCAATTTTATAGATGACAACCAGATAAGTAAGCAATATAACTACGAAATTGATGAGGCACATGTTAAAAATATGATTGACATCTTGCACCATACCGGCACTAAACCACAAGAAAAAAAGCGCATTGAAGATGAACAGGAAGCTTACAGGGTACTTACAATGTGGTAATGGAAAAAACCGAAGAGATGCAAAGGGAAATTTTGGAAATTAAAAAAACAGTAGAGAGAAAGATAAACTTATAAAGAAAAAATATAAAGAAATTAAATAGATGATAAGTTGATCGGAGGAAATGAAACGCAAGTAGGATGATAAACAAGGAACTATTTAACTACTTGAAATTTACCAGAATCTACAACAGCCCCATTTTTATTGGTAAGCCTAAAAATATATACACCCCGGTAAAAGTTGTTAAGGTTAACATTAGTTAAAGCATTTACCACATTAACTTCCATTACTTTTTTGCCCATAAAATTATACAAATGCAGGGACAAAGACTTATCGTAACCTTGAACGAATTCAAAATTAATTGCCGAATTGGCAGGATTTGGATAAAATTTTATCATTTTTGCAGCTACAGCACTGCCGAAAGCAGTTTTATTTTGAGCAAAAGAAGTAAAATTTAATCCAAATAAATAAATTGTTATAATGTATAGATATTTCAGTTAAGTAAAATTAGTAAATATTTTTTAAAATCCTAGTTGTTTTCATTAACGAACTTATACAAAAATTAGTATAAAGGTGTACGTATATGTACCAAAAAGTGGGCAATTTGTACAATTGCCTCACCTTTTGGTATAATTAAATTACTTAAGTGTGGCTATAGTTTGTAGGATGGCTTCAAAATTTGGCTGTTCTCCGGCGTTTTCCAGTACTTCGGTGTAGCGGATAATACCTTCTTTATCAATAACAAAAGCCGCACGTTTGCTAACGCCTTTCATATCCAAAATCCAGTCTGCATATATAGCACCATAAGCGGTAGAAACCTCTTTATTAAAATCGCTCAACAGCGGAAAATTAAATTGCTGGTCTGCCTTAAATTTTGCCAATGTAAACACAGAATCCACCGAAATGCCAAATACCTGTGCATTGGCATCTTTGTATGTAGCAATATTGTCACGCAGGCTGCAAAGTTCCGTAGTACAAACGCTTGTGAAAGCTTGTGGAAAAAATAGGAGCAGTACATTTTTACCCTTATAATCAGCAAGGCTTACTTTATTTTTCTCACTATCGTAAAGTGTACATGCAGGGGCGGTTGCGCCAATTTCAATTACCATTATTTTTTAGTTTAGGATG
>JAYVUJ010000585.1:0-4670 GCA_043788035.1 Ferruginibacter sp.
AGCCAATCTTATCTTTTACAATATCATTGCTTGTTGTAAATGTAATCTCATACAACTTAGGGTTGGCGGGGCTCCACAAGCTTACATCAGGTACCAAAAAACTAAAAGCAACACTCCGCCATTTACGGTTATCTCTTTTTTAAACTTCAATTCAGGTATTTGCAGCGTTACTTTTTCGTTAACGGCAGCATTAAACTTTACCCACCCGGTAATTATTTTTGTTTTTGATAAAACAGATGCGCGAGACAGTTGTATGCTATAATCCTGCAGAAATTTTTTAGGTACAATTACTAGTTCCACATCCCGGGTAATGCCACCATAATTCCATCAGTCGGTGTTTAAAATAGCTACCTCATCAACATTCCTTTTATTATCTACCCTTACTGCTAAAAAGTTGTTGGTTACTTTTAATAAACTTGCCGGCACCTCATGATTAAAGGATGTAAAGCCACCCTTGTGCTCGCCTGGTTTTTGCCCGTTAAGGTGTGCATCGCTTACATAGTTGATGGCACAAAATAGAGTAATACTTTTTTATCTGCCGCAACAGGTAGTATATTGAAAGACTTTTTATACCATACAGTGCCTTCATAATATAAAAACTTTACGTCCTGCTAATTCCAGTCTCCCGGCACAGTTAATGTATTCCTACCGGTATAGCCATGTTCTTTGCGACCTGTTTTATTATCAGGGACATCGGTATTCTAATAAGCATCCCGGTCGTGTATATTTTTTTTCTTTTAAACGATAATCGTAAAAGCCAGTTTCGTATAGGTATACAATATATTGCCATTTGCCGTTAAGGCTAATAGTTGTGTGGAGGCTGGGGTTGGTGATTAAAGGTGTTTGTGAAGCTGCATAAATTTAACTTGAAAGGCAAATAAAAGAGAGCCATTTTTTCATTTTATACCTTGTCATAATTAATACATTCCTTCAATTCCTTCTCTGTATAAGCCACATTATACTGCTTCAAAACATCAGCCGGCACACCGTTCCATTGGTTGGGCGTGTTGCCTGCGTAACCAATATCTTTTACGCCTATTTCACTGGTATAAAAGCCGGTGCAGGTAAGGTCCCGCATCAAACTAAAAAATGAAACGCCTGGTTGCATGCCTGGCTTTACTTTTTTTGGGTAAGCAATATCGTCTACAATTTCTATGCGTTGCTTATCGGTTATGTCCGTAAAAGATTTATCAAACCTTTTTAAAGATTCCAGTTGCAGCCACCGTAACCCGCCCCGCATGGGGGTTTGGTTATCAGGCATGTCCTTTACAATAAACTCTATAAAGTCGGGCACCTTAGCTTCGGTAGCACTGCCACTCACTTCATCTTTAGGGATGATGATATCCGACAGTATAGTAATCGTGGCCATTTCTTCCTTTGTAAAAAAAGTTTCTTCCTGTAGTTTTTTAAAGATGGCTTTTTCTTCCGGCATACGGCCAACTTCATCCGGTATAACCGCGGTGGTTGCTCCCGGTATTTTTTTATCTGCGGTTTTGCAGGCATCTACTAACACGGCTGTTGATGCGGTACCAATGAGTAATGCCTTGATCGATTTTCTTCTGTCCATAAAAATATGTTTATCAATTCGGTTGTTCCTGTAAGATGAAATACAGCTGCAGGAAAAAATTATTTAGATAGATTGTTTCTTTAACTGGTCAATAATGTATTCGGAAGTACGCATAGATAAAGCCAGTATCGTCCAGGTAATATTCTTATCGCCTTGTGATACAAACTGCCCACCATCTACATTGAACAAATTTTTACAATCATGCGCCTGGCTCCATTTGTTTAAAGCAGATTTTTTCTTATCGTCACCCATGCGGATGGTACCTGCTTCATGTATAATTTTTCCTGGTGTTTCCAGTCCGTAGCTTTTATCTGCACCATCATCGCCCCAGGTAATAATGGCGCCCATGTTGTGCATTATTTCCTTAAAAGTTTCTTTCATGTGCTTAGCCTGGTTTACTTCCTGGCTACTGTATTTTGTATTAAACCTCAATACTGGTATGCCGAATTTATCTACTACCGTCGGGTCAATCTCACAATAATTGCTGGCTAATGCGATAGCTTCGCCACGGCCAGCCATGCCTACCTCGGCACCGTATAAAAAGCGCTGGTCTTCTTTTAAAGATGCGCCATAACCACCGGCTTCTTTTGTTTTTCCATTAATGGGGTATTTACCATTCTGGTTTTCTATGCCCATGCCAAAACCATAAGCAGGGTTCTGCATGCCTCCCCAATATTCGATGTGGTAACCGCGGGCGAAATCCAGTTTCTTATTATCTCCCCACCAGGGCGTGTACACGTGCAAGCCGCCAACACCATCTTCATTGTATCTTTTTCTGCCAAACAGTTTTGGTAAAATGCCACCCATTGCAGCGCCGGTACTATCGTGCAAATATTTACCAACAACATTGCTGCTGTTGCCAATGCCATTGGGGTGCTGAGTAGATTTTGAATTCATCATCAGCCTTGCACTTTCACACGCACTGGCCGCTAAAATCACAACTTTGCCTTGCACCTGGTACTCCTGCATATCTTCTTTGCTTACGTACGATATACCGGTGGCTAAGCCTTCTTTATTGGTCATCACCTCCCTTGCCATGGCATTTACAACCAAGTCAACGTTGCCGGTAGCAATGGCTGGTTTTATTAATACGGACGAAGAAGAGAAATCGGCATATATTTTACAAGACCGGCCACATTGTGCACAATAAAAGCAAGCGCCGCGTTCTTTATTAATTGCTTTTGTAAGGATAGATAGCCGTGATGGGATAACAGGAATATTTAACTCCTTGGCAGCGTTTTTTAAAAATATTTCGTGGAGCCTTGGCTTTGGCGGCGGTAAAAAAATACCATCTGGGTCGTTGGGCAAGCCTTCGTTGGTGCCGAAAACGCCAATTAAACGGTCTACTTTATCGTAATAGGGCTTAACGTCGTCGTAGCTTATGGGCCAATCATCGCCCAAGCCATCTTCACTATGGCTTTTAAAATCTTTAGGCCCAAAACGAAGGGATATCCTGCCCCAGTGGTTGGTACGGCCGCCTACCATGCGGGCGCGCCACCAATCCCATTGGGTGCCTTCAACATGTGTGTAGGGTTCGCCTTCAATTTCCCAGCCATGGTAACAACCGTCAAAATCACCAAAGGGGCGCAGCTTTGTACTGGCACCGCGCCGGGGAGATTCCCACGGTTTTTTTAATTGGGCCGAATGGATTGCAGGGTCAAAATTAGCGCCCGCTTCCAAAAGGCACACTTTTAAGCCCGCGTTGGCTAAAGTATAAGCCGCCATGCCGCCACCGGCACCACTACCCACAATAACTACATCATATTGTTTAGGTGTTTTTTTAATCTGCAAACTATCGCCCATGTAAAATTTTATTTAATTTTATAAGTAAGTTGAAAGAGAAATTTTATATATGGAAAAGTACAAAATTTTTGATTGATAATAGCAGGTCTATAAATTTTTTACATTTTTGAAACAAGAATTTCTTAGTTGATGGCTGTTTTCTTAAACAGATTAATATATGGACAAGGATATACCATTTTTTACAGGGCTGGTTTTTGTTCAAGCCTTTATAAAATCGTGTTTTTAGGAAGATTTATTTCTTTCTATTTCTTTACTGCTATAAATTAATTTAAGGTGCATGGTATTATAATTAAGGCTTTCCGTTGTATAGATGAGGTACCAAGTTGACGAGGAGTAACACAATGGTATGCCATAAAAGGGAGGGCATCTGCCCGGCAGCTAGCAGAACGGGCAACAAGGATTATCATGGCTGCTGTATTTGCCGGAACAATAACACTAGTTTTTATTGGAGGTAATCCTAAGAAAGGCATAGCTAAATACTGATGCATGCGATAAAGCATTTAATTTTGCAGGATGGAAAAAGAGAAGATTCGCATAGATAAATATTTATGGTCCATACGGTTGTTTAAAACCAGGAGCCAGGCGGCAGATGCCTGTGATAATGGAAAAGTAAAATTGAAGGGCGATAATATTAAAGCCTCTAAGCCCGTAACTGTAGGCGATGAATATGAAGTAAAGACCGAAGCAAAAAGATGGGTGATAAAAGTGATGGCCTTGCTTGACCATAGGGTGCAGTACACCGAGGCGATAATTTATTACAGCGATATTACACCTGCCGATGAGTTGGACAGGATAACTTTTCAGGCAGCTACTTTTAATACCGGCAAACGCCAAAGCAAGGTGGGCCGCCCTACAAAAAAAGATAAGCGGGATATTGATGGCTTCATGGATTTTTGATGCGCCATGATATATTTACCTATTTAATTTATACAATGAGGATTGATATTATAAGTGTAGTGCCCGCTTTGCTGGATAGCCCGTTTGCGCATTCTATAATGAAGCGTGCGAAGGACAAAGGGTTGCTGGAAGTAAATGTGATTAACCTGCGAGACCATACAAAGTACGCCCGTGCGCAGGTAGATGATTACCAGTTTGGTGGCGGCGCAGGCATGGTGATGATGATTGAGCCTTTGGTAAATGCCATTGAAAGCCTGCAGAAAGATACTACTTATGACGAGGTGATTTTTTTAACGCCGGATGGAGAAACGTTTGGGCAGCATATTGCTAACGAGCTTTCTTTAAAAACTAATTTGCTGCTGATATGTGGGCATTACAAAGGCATTGACCAGCGGCTGCGGGA
>JAYVUJ010000586.1:0-3288 GCA_043788035.1 Ferruginibacter sp.
GACCTTACTTTACTGATTACCGGAGGCCCATCCGCTCCGTCATTTTTTTTGCAGGCATATTGAAAAATCAATATCCCGACCATAAGTATATATAATAAATTCTTTTTCATACAAAAAGCTTTTTTGTTGTTTAATAAATCACTTTGCTAAAATCAAAAGGCACTGGTGGCGCAGCAAGTATGGGCGCTACCAATAAGTCTGATTCAGGATAAGGAAGGTCTGTATTATTGCTGGTTATGCTGTAGTGCCTTTCCCCTATGATTTGAGGATTATTGGTATCGTCCAGATAGGTAACAAAAGGGTTTCCTTTATTGTAAGAAATATTGTATGCCCCCCTGTTTTGCGTATTAAAATAATTTAACGCACTGGCAGGGTCAAAATAATACCACTGTTTCCAATCGTACCATGCATGGCCTTCAAAAGCAAATTCTATCTTTTTTTCCTGAAAGATATCAGCATACGAAATAGACGTTTTAGTTGGAATGCCTGCACGTGTCCTTACCGCATTATAATATTTTAAAGCTTCAGGGTCTGATGTGGAAGCCCCGTTGCCTAATATAGCATCTGCATATAAAAGGTACACATCGGCCAAACGGAGTATATAGGTGCTGATATTCTCATTTTGCTGGCCACCCAATCCACCATTATCTGCCGGCGAGCCGATAACATATTTTTTAACATACGCGTGGTCATTGCCATAAAAACTTCCTGTAGTAGCGGGAGCATATATTTTGGCATTATTAAACAACGCGGTATCCACATGCCAGCCTCCGTTGGAAACATTGATATCCGGATAACTAATGCCGGGCAAAAATATAGTTGCTTTGCGGCGGATAGAATCGGCTTTATTTGCAGGATCCATATAATACTTAAGCAAGCTTGGCGATGCCCCGAATGAGCCACCCCATCCATCGCCGGTCTGTGTAATTTTTGAATCGTATGCAAGGTTTGCCTGCATGTGGTTTTGAACAAACCATTGCCCGCTTGGCACCCATAGTAAACCAAATAAGCATTCCGATGGCGTAACGTTGCCACTAAATTGCTTGCTGGTAAAAAGGTCATAATAATTTGGCAATAACGTTAGCCCACTATTGTTACAAACGTCGCCGGCATAAAATTTAGCACTGTCAAGGTCACTTTGTTTACGGCTGCTGCCACCTAAGCCAGCCCGCACAAGGTAAGCCCTTGCCAACATGCCTTCAGCGCTCCATTTGGTAATCCTGCCTGGCTGGGCAGGTGTTGCAGCTAAGTTATTTTTAGCCCAGGTAAGGTCGTTAATCATAAATTGCCAGGCATCTTGCAGGTTATTCCTCTTAATGCTTGCATTGCCTAACTGAGTGCTGTTATCATAAATAATGG
This sequence comes from Ferruginibacter sp., assembly GCA_043788035.1. Lineage (GTDB taxonomy): Bacteria > Bacteroidota > Bacteroidia > Chitinophagales > Chitinophagaceae > Ferruginibacter. The sequence continues at coordinate 1,360 of JAYVUJ010000586.1, forward strand.
GTACTGCTCCCCAATCCAGGGCAAGAAAATAATAAGCGGCGGCCCTCATAAAATAACATTCTGCCAGGCCTGAATTACGAGCTGCCTGGCTGGCGCCGGATGCGGCGTTGCGTATATTGTACGCCACCACATTGGCGTTGGCCACAACCGACCAAAGTGCCACGTAAGCACTTTGAAGTGCACCGCTGGCATCAGTTGAGGTTACTGAAAAAGATAAATATGCTCCTCTACCGGTGTAATTATCAGCAAGGCTGTTTCCCCCTAAAACATCGCCGATATATTGCAGCGAAGTGCCATTATAACCTCCCCACGAACCGTTGTATAAAGGCCCCGTGCCATTTAATATATCCGCATTTGACTGATAAAAGGTGCCCGCTGTTGGTGCGCCTAATGGTGGGCGGTTTAAATAATCCTTTTTGCATCCCTGCATAATCAGTATCACTACGAGTGACATTATTAGCGTTACTATTTTTTGTTTCATATCGACAATTTTTAAAAATCTACTAATATAATTTATCAAAAATCTAAAGCAAGGCTTATTGAATAAGACCTTGTAGAAGGGTAGCGCCCTTCATCCATACCTACAATATTAACTCCCGAATAATTATACATCCCAATTTCAGGATCGTACCCTGTGTATTTAGTTATAGTGAATACATTCTGAGACTGTATAGTTACCAAAGCACCTTTCAAGATGTTTGTGCGTGACAAGAATTTTGAAGGTACCCTATAACTAAGCCGTACATTTTTTAATTTAAGGTAAGAGCCATCTTCTACATTCCATTGAGAAAGCCTTACACTGCCATTAGCATCGCTGGAACTTGGGCGCTGTATCCTAAAGCCAGGGTTTGTAAGCGTTGCCTTTAATGCATCTGCAGGATCCATGCTGCTGGGCATTGCAAAATTAGCTGCCCCCTGAAAATGGTTGCTGTAAGGGCTAGTGCCTAATGGCAAAAATTCATTTTGATACCTGGTAAGGTTTAACAACTGGTTGCCCTGCACGCCGGTAAAAAACAAGTTTAAATCAAAGCCTTTATAACTAAAAGTTGAATTAAAGTTGTAAGTAAACTTAGGCCATGGGTTACCAATAATGGTACGGTCTTCGTTATTAATAACACCATCGTTATTAATATCTTTAAACTTTACATCACCTATCCACGACCCCTTAACAGGATCAATGACAAGCGGGCTTCCTTTTGCACCGGTTTGAACGGCATGCCCTGCGATATCTTTATAGTTTTGAAAAAGGCCTTCAGCTATATAACCAGTGATCATACTTAGCGGCTGCCCAACCTGAGTAAGAAACTGTGCCTGGCGGCTGTTGGTTGAAGAGTAATATTGCGTATAAATAGTAGATACAAGCTTGGTAACCTTATTCCTATCTATAGAAAAGTTTACGCCTGTTTTCCATTGAAAATCTTTTTTAACAATGTTGATGGTATTTACACTAATGCCAATACCTTCATTACGCATGCCGCCATAATTTTGTATCGGCCAGGTCATTTGACCACCATAACCACCATTTAGATAACCTCCTAAATAACTTGGTCCAGAAGCTGCAAGTATAAGATTGGAAATATTTTTGCGGTACGCATCCGCAATCACTTCTACACGATTATTGAACATGTGCAAATCCAGCCCAAGGTTTAAAGATTTATCCTGTTCCCATTTTAAATTTGGATTAGGAAAATTGGCAGGCAAAAAGCCATTAGATCCGAATACGGTAGCTGTTGCATACAGGTTAGAATAAATAGCACCCCCTGAACCGGCGTTTCCCGATATGCCATATTCAGCCCTTAATTTTAAATCATTGATAAAGGTGATGCTCTTCATGAATTTTTCCTCAGATATTTTCCAGGCAACCGAAACTGCGGGAAAAGTACCGAAACGATTATTGGGGCCGAAATTTGAACTGCCATCTCTCCTGGC
>JAYVUJ010000587.1:0-4608 GCA_043788035.1 Ferruginibacter sp.
AAAGTATTGCAGGATGGCTTTGGCAACCCTAAATACGCACCTTGCCCGCTACTAATTAATATGGTAACGGCTGGTAAGCTGGGCATTAAAACTGGTGAAGGCTTTTATACTTATGGCGCGGGCAACAAAGAATTAATTGTAGCCCAGCGTTTTTTATGACCCGCTGAAGATGTAGAAAAATTACTGCTTTTTTCATGAAAAAGTTAGCAAAAAAACCAATGGCCCGCGTTACGGATACGCCCCACAGTTTGTGGTAAAAGCTCAATTAAGTTATGTTGTAAAAGAGTGCGACGCCTGTGAAGATGAGCATAGCTTTGTATATGCCCGGACAAAGAATTGTATTTTCTAACCACTCCATAATTTAATAAAAGGTTTTTTGTTTAGCCTTTACCCTAGCTACTAAATTATAAGAATCATCTACCATTTGCACCAGCTGTTTATTGGTTAGCCTGCCATCTGCAATTACTGTGTTCCAGTGTTTTTTATTCATGTGAAAACCGGGCAATACAGATTCAGGAAATTCATCCCGCCACTCTATCGCTTTGTCGGGGTCGCATTTTACATTGAATTTTAATTGATCCGTATCCAGCGGCACAAGCAGGAATATTTTATTATTTACTTTAAACACGATGGTTGTTTCGCCAAAAGGAAACCCTTCTGTAACCAACGGTTTTTGCAAAACATAGTGCCTTAAAGTTTCTACGTCCATCTTTTTATACCTTAATACTGTGATAGTACAACAAATTTTTTTAGGCAGATTCTTTTACTTCTACCTGCTGTAACTCTTTTAGCTTGTAGAGTACTTCCTGTAAACGGTTTTTGGCAATGCCTGCTTTTATGCTGCAGAACAATTGTAATTCCTGGTTGATGATAGTGCAGTTATATTGCTTCATCACCATCATTACTTCATTTATTTGTGTGTAACCAAAATGTATGCTATACTTTATTTCTATTTGTTTCTGTATAATGGGCACTACTTGAAAAGCCAGTGTGGTAGCAGTTTTGTAGGCATTTATTAAACCAGGCACACCTAATAAAGTACCGCCAAAATAACGTACAACAATTACCGCCGTGTTGGTGATTGACTTGCTATCTATTTGCCCCAGTATGGGTTTGCCTGCGGTGCCGGATGGCTCTCCATCGTCGCTTACCCTAAAATTATTACCATCGGTACCAATGCGATAGGCAAAGCAATGATGCGCTGCTTTGGGATGTTCCTTCTTTAAATTTTGCAGCAGTTTTTTAAAATCATCCGCAGATTCTACTGGATTGGCAAAGGCGATAAACTTACTGCCTTTGTCTTTAAACTCTGCAACGGCAGGCTTTTCGATGGTGTTATAAAATGTTGGCTCGCTCAAAGTTGTTAATGGATGCTGGGTTTGTTAAAGTAGGTTGATACGGTGTCTGTCGCAATGTTTTGTGTGCCAATAAGCATACTATTTTGTAGCTGTGGCGCAGTAATACCATTGTTGATGCTTAGTGTTTTGTTGGTAATAACCCTGGCTTCGTCCCAATAATTTTGATTGATGAAAGATTGCAATAAAGTAGTGCCGCCTTCTACAATAACGCTTTGTATGCCTAGCTGATGAAGGGCAGTTAAAGTGGCAGGCAATAAATTTTTACTGGCATCAAGCTTATGAAAAATCAGGTTGCCTTGCGCTTCGTTTTTAAGTTCATTGATAATGATGGTTTTTACCGCGCCATCAAATAGTTGCAGTGACGGCGGCAGTTTCAGCTCCCTGTCAATTACGAGCCTCACCGGATTTTTACCCTGCCATAAACGGTTTGTAAGCGATGGGTTGTCTTTTAATGCCGTATTGGTACCCACTAAAATAGCGGCTTCTTCGCTTCGCCATTTATGCACCAGCCTATTGGTAATATCGTGGCTTATTTTAACTGCTGAAAAGTTTGTGTTAGCAATGTTGCCATTATTGCTTTGCGCCCATTTTAAAATAATATAAGGACGCAATTTTGTATGGAAGGTAAAAAAGCGGCAATTCAATTCCAGCGCTTCTTTTTCTAAAATCCCTAATGTAACATTAATGCCTGCCTGTTGTAATTTTCGTATGCCTTTACCATCAACTTTTTGGTAACTATCGCGGCAGGCAACCACAACATGCTGTAGGTTATGCTTAATAATCAGGTCGGCACAAGGCGGCGTTTTACCATGATGTGCGCAAGGTTCTAATGAAACATACAGCGTACTTTCGGAAATCCATTTTTTATCGGCTTCGATAACGCTATTGATGCAGTTTACTTCTGCATGCGCCTGTCCGTATAACTGGTGGTAGCCTTCACCAATGATACGATCCTTATACACCAGCACAGCGCCTACCATTGGGTTTGGCGCTACATGACCCGCCCCCAGCTTTGCCAGTTGCAGGCACCGGTGCATATATGTTTCGTGAGTTGCCAGGCGGCAAAATTATGAATAGAAAAATAAAGTATGTTTGCTAAAATGACGAACAAGCAACATTACCGTATTTTTTTGCTGCAATTGCAGGCCATTTACAACCTTAACGAGGCAACTATAATAACAGATTGGGTGCTGGAAAGCCTTGCGGGCATCAAGCGGTTTGATGTGGTGAAAGATCCAGAAAAGTTGCCGCCTGATTCTATTTCCCAAAAATTAAAAGTGGCGCTTGAAGAATTGCTTCTACACAAACCGGTACAATATGTTACGGGTGAAGCCTGGTTTTACAACATGAAATTAAAGGTAGATAAGAGCGTTTTGATACCAAGGCCAGAGACGGAAGAATTAGTAAAGCTGGTGTTGGATACTGTAAAAGATGAAAAAAGTTTAGCTCCATCAATAATAGATATCGGTACCGGAAGCGGTTGCATAGCCATTGCTATAAAGAAAAATTTATCGGCTGCAAATGTTGCTGCTATTGATGTTAGCGAAAGCGCATTAGCCATTGCAAAAGATAATTCTGCCGTACAACGAACAGCAATACAATTTTTAAAAGTTGATTTTTTAGAAGAAAGCCAATGGGCATCATTGCCAAAATATGATGTGATAGTTAGCAACCCACCATATATACCGATGGATGAAAAAGAAAAGTTGGATAAAAACGTCACTGCCTTTGAGCCGCACCAGGCCTTGTTTGTGCCTGACCAATCGCCTTTATTATTTTACGTTAAGATAGCTGCCTTTGCAAGCGCCCATCTTAACCCAAATGGAAAAATATTTATGGAAGTGCATGAAAATTTCGCCAAGGAAGCGGCTGCACTGTTTACTAAAAACTTCAGCGAAGCCAATATTAAAAAAGATATTTTTGGTAAAGAAAGAATGGTAATGGTTACTTATTGATTGCTGACCGAAGCCGATGTGGTGGCTCCCAATTTTTTGGCAACGCTCATAATCTTGACTATATCTTTCCAGGCCACCAACGAATCTGCATTGATAACCACCGCTGGTTTTATACTATCGCCCACATGGATGTGCACCCGTAAAGAAGACTCCAGCGAATCAAAAATAATTTTTTGTTGCCCCACGTGTACAACACGGTTTTTATCAATGCTTACAATTACGCTTTGCTTTGCTTTTGTATCGCTTTTAGCTTTTGGGTTACTGAGCTTAATTACATTGGGATTAGCCAGGGTAGAGATGATAAGAAAAAAGAACATGAGGATGAACAGGATATCATTTAATGGGCCGGTATCTACTTCGGCGCCTTCTGCTTTAAATTTTTTTCTTAAGCTCATAATATATTGTATCAGCGATGGATGATTCTGTTTGGGTGATATTAACGGGTAGGCTCTTGTAAAATGTCGACAAACTCAGCGCTAGCGGCATCAATCTTATTTTCTATCCTGGCAATTTGTGCCTGTAAAAAACTATGCCCCAGGTAAGCTAAAATACCAATTATTAAACCCGTTGCGGAAGTAATCATTTTAATGTAGATACCATCTGCAATGGTGTTTGGCGTATATTCCGATGTGGCCGCAATTCCTTTAAAAAGTGCCAGCATACCAATGATGGTACCAAGAAAACCAAACAAAGGGGCGATACGTGCAATGATAGAAATGATGGAAAGGTTCTTTTCTAGTTTATACATTTCGAGCACGCCTACATTGTCCATACTTTTTTCTATGGCGTCAATAGGCTTACCAATGCGCTGGATGCCTTTATCAATTACCCTTGCTACAGGGTTGTTGGTATTTTTTGCAAGGTTGCGTGCAGCGGTAACATTGCCGGATATTATATTATCGCGGATGATGCTCATGAAATTATCTTCAATTTTAGCAGCCTTGCTAATAGTTAAAAAACGTTCTATAAAAAAGAAAATAGCCACTACCAGTAAAGATAACAGTGGTATCATCAACAAGCCGCCTTTGGCAAGCACGCCCCAAACATTCTCTGATTTTTGAGATAATAATTGTGTTGCTGCTGCGGTACTATCTATCTGCAATAGAATATCAAACATGTTTATTTTATTTTTAAGGCAAAAGTAATTATTATGTTTTTTATTAGATGATAATTATCTGACAGTGCAATATTGAATTTGTAGACGCAAACAAACTGTAAATGCCTTACAAAAAAATGTTAAAGTAAATTTTACTACAAGAGCCGGATAAATCCGGCTCCAGTTGACAAATATTATT
>JAYVUJ010000588.1:0-2958 GCA_043788035.1 Ferruginibacter sp.
AAGAAGGTACCCGTACCATTGAAACCATTACAAAATTGGGAAGCAACACCGATATTTTGCGGCAACGTATTGATCTTGGAAAAAAATCAATGGAAGATAATACAGCCATTACCGCCGCATTTGCTTTAAAAAACGAAACGCTCGGTGCTACCCTTGATAAGCTAGGTAAAGAAATGAACCGGCTTACAACCTCATCCGGGCTAACTACTTTTTTAAAGAGCGCTGTTGAAGGAACCTTATCATTTATACAGGTACTAAAAAAAGTACCGCAGTTTATTGACGACAATACTACCGCTTTGCAGTTTTTAATTGCCGGTATTATCTTGTTAAATCGTTCATATCTCTACAGTGCCAGAGCTATAGTTTTAGATACAATTGCTAAGGTTGTAAATGCAGTTGCTACCAAGGCCGTGGCAATTGGTACTCGAATAGCAATAGCGGCACAGGAAGCTTATATAGTTGTAACAAATTTAGTAGCGGGACGCATTGCATTTGCTACCGCAATGCAACGTTTGTGGACGGCTGCCCTTTCTATAGGTCTGGGCCCAATCGGTATAATTATTACTCTCATAAGTGCAGCAGTAGTTGCTTTCAATGCTTTTGCCAGTGCCAGCTCCAATGCCAATAGAGCACTTTCTTTTCAGTCAGAAACAATAGCAGCCACCAATAAAGAATTGGCCAAACAAAAAGGTGAGTTGGAGAGCCTTACATCTATCGTAAAGGATAATAATGTCAGCAATGAAACCAGGGCAAATATTTTAAAGCAATTGATTGCTCTTAGCCCCGAATATTTAAATCGCCTAACACTTGAAAATGTTGCAACTGCTGAAGGCAAAAGAATTTTAGATAATTATAATAAATCACTTGAAGCCTCAGGCAATATAAAAGCAGCAAATATTATTCTGGATAGAGAATCCGAAAAAGATGCAAACCTGAGGGCAGCAAAGCAGGAAATTGAAATAAATAAAAAGTCGGGAAAGGGTTATGGAGACCTGTCCTCTAACGCCCAGGACGCATTCACTCAGGCTACTTCAGTAGGCCGTACCAATTTTACTTCTTCGTTGTTCAATACTAGTATTTCTAATGCTGATTACAAAACTGCGTTAGATAATATCAATAAGCAAATTTCAGATCAATCTAAAAACGTGCAGGCGGCCACTGCAAATTTTTTAAACCAAACACAAAACCAGCAGGATGCACGGCGGCAATTTTTTCTTACTGAAATTACGGCCAGCCGCACTGCACAAAATAATGCAAAGGCCGAAGTAGATAAATACAAGCAAGGCACAGAGGAATATATAAAAGCCAATGCCGCTTATCAAAAATCAACACTTGCTTTAATAGCCGTTCGCAAAAAATTTGATGATGAATTTGGCAATAAAAACAAAGGCATAGCTGCAACTCCGGATCTTCTTATTCCAAAAGGTGATGATGCAAAAAAAGATGCAGCAAAGCTAGCAAAGGAACAAGAGGACGAGTATAATAAATTAAAAAAAGAAGCGGAAAAATTTGAAGCAGAACTTAAAAAATTAAAACAACGAGCTCAATTTAAAGGCGAAACACCTGAGCAGGGTGAAATTGATGCCGTTAATGCAAAATACGCTGACCTGTTGGCCAAAGCCAAAGAATTTTATTTTAAACAGGCTATTACAAAAAAACATTTTAATACTGACGAAGTAACCATAACCGAAGCTCAACAACAGGAACTACAAAACATTTTTAAAAAGTATTACGACAAACGCCTCTCAGAAGATAGTACTAACGAATACGAGGCAAGCCTTGCCGCCAGAAGTGAGTTTAGCAACAAATTAAAAGTGCTTGCTGATAAAGATTACGCAGCAGGAAAAATTGATAAAATAACTTTCAATAATTCGATAAAACAAATTGATAGAGACGAATTAAAAGACCGGGTAATTATTGCACAAGATTACAGCGGTATAGTAAAACAGGCTGCCAGGGATGTAACAAAATTTCGTAAGGAGCAGGAAAAACAAACTACCGAAGATTTAAAAGCAGAAACAGCGGCAAGAAAACAATTAACAGAAGATGAAAAGCTGGCTGCATTAAAAAAGGATACCCTTACTACCCGCCCAGGTTCTGCGGCAAATTTAGATGCAAAAAAGGCAATGCTGCAATATGAGAAAGAGCTTGAAATTAAAGCGGCAAAAGAAAAGTACCAGGCGCTGGGCATAGTTATAGATGATGGCAATAAAATCATCCAGGAAATAAATGCCCGCTACGCTAAGATGGGCGAAGACCTGGACAAGGAACATGTTCAAGGAGTAATTGACAAGTATGTAAAAATAGCGCAGACCATTGGCGATGCACTGGGCTCTATCACTGACATAATAGCCAACCGGGAAAATAAAGAGCTTGCCCGGGATAGAAAAATAAATGATAGCAAAAAGAAAAACCTTAAAGATCAGTTAGATCATAAGCTGATAAGCCAGGCGCAGTATGATAAAAAAGTGACCGTACTGGATGAAGCGCAAGCTAAAAAAGAAAGTGAGATAAGAAAAAAACAAGCAGAGCGGCAAAAAGCCCTCGCCATTTATTCAGCAGTCATAAATACTGCAGCAGCTGTTGTAAAAACATTTGTAGAGTTGGGCTTTCCGCTTGGTATTCCTGCTGCCGCTGCCATGGCCGCCATTGGTGCATTGCAAATTGGCGCCATCGCCAGCGCTCCACCACCTGAAGCTGCGGAAGGTAACTGGTTTAGAAAGGGCCCTAAACACAAAGATCCGGAAGGTGGCATACATGTACTTATTGAAAGAGATGAAGCCGTTGTAAAAGCCGACACTATGACGGATAATAAAAAATACACCGTAACGGGCACGCCTGCGCAAATCACCAGCAAGCTAAACAACATGCACGGCGGTGTAAATTGGGCGCCAGGTGCATTGATACAGATGCCTAAATTTCGTGAACGGCCTGCGCAAATAAACCCTAACCTGCCCA
>JAYVUJ010000589.1:0-9954 GCA_043788035.1 Ferruginibacter sp.
TAGCAGCTTGTGCAGTAATATATGCGCCTTATATTTTTTTATAAAAGTTGATAGCGGAGCCATTGTATAAAAAGTTAAAAAATGGCTAGCATCCCAAGCTATGTAACTGCCATCACAATTGTAAAAACCGGTTAGCCGAAAACGGATTCAGAGTAGGCAAAAACTATAACGTATGTGTAACCATAGTGATCATTTCAGTGCCATCCAATGCATCATACCACCATATATGAGCCAAAAGCTATCGGATAGCAACGACAAAAAAATTGCCTTACAATCAGTAAAAAGCCAGGTTGAAACTGTTAAGCTTCTTGCCAAAAGAAGTTTTATAATTGGCTTGCCCGAACACCAGGCGCAGTTGCTTGCACCTACAAAAAAAGCCACTAAAACGGCAAAGCTTAACATGCAGGTATTAAATATGAACCATAGCACTAATACTGCCAGCGCAAAATTAGTTTGGGATAATGGCAAAATAATCTCCAGGCTTGATAAGCAGGAAAAAAATGCTGTTGCTGCAGGTACCGCAACATGGAATTTTTACTATGATCTTTTTGGCCGTAACTCTGTAGATAACCTGGGGTTGTTATTAAAGCATTACGTGCATTACAGCACCAAATACGACAATGCCATGTGGGATGGAAGCGAGATGGTATATGGAGATGGCGATGGAAAAATATTTGGCGATTTTACCAGCGACCCGGATATTATTGGGCACGAGCTTACACATGGCGTAACACAAAATGAATCGAACCTTGAGTACCATGACCAAAGTGGCGCTTTAAACGAATCGTTAAGCGATGTGTTTGGCATAATGGTAAAGCAACGTATGCTTAATCAGGCTGTAACCCAATCAGATTGGCTGATTGGGGAAAATTGTTTGATAGGAAAAAACTATGCCTTGCGCAGCATGAAAGCACCAGGCACTGCGTACGTAAACCATCCCGACCTTGGCACCGACCCGCAGCCCGCCACTATGGATAACTATGTAAAGCTACCCAATACATCCAACGGCGATTGGGGTGGGGTGCATACCAATAGCGGTATTACCAATTATGCTTTTTTTGTGGCCGCCACAAATATTGGTGGTTTTGCCTGGGAAAAAACCGGTAAGATATGGTACGATGCCATGACGGACAAAGCACTTAAAAGCACCGCACAATTTGCTGATTTTAAAAAGCTTACTATTGCCCACGCCACCCAATTATTTGGCAAAGGCAGTAATGAAGAAAAGGGCGTTATAGCCGCTTGGAAAACTGCTAAAGTGTAAACATGAAAATTAAACTAATACAAAGTGGCGGCTTTATACCCATAACCAGGGTGGCATCTGCAGAGGTAGACTGGACAAAAGAAGAAAGTGACAACCTGATAAGGCAAATTGCTGTAATTGTCAACCAGCCTCCATCTCAGGTAAGGGATGGTATTTGGCATACCGTTGAAATAGATGGTAAAGAAATACCTGTTGATGTAGATAAAGCATCAGGGAAATTTGCTGACGTGCTCGACAAATTAAAAATGAATTTAAAAATACTGAAGCAATAATGTGTGCATCTCCCTGCATATTATATCTATATTGAAGGCAGCACTTATTTGGTTTAATGCGTTAACAAAATATTCAATCTACGCCGTACCGGCCTATCGCGACCGTGGCAGGCAGCGACAAAGATCAAGCAAACCGGATAGGGCATAGGTGGGTACGGGCCGATTTAAAAGTAAAACTTTTTATTTGTAAGCGCTGGCTGTTAAAAAAGTATGGCGCTGGCATAAAACCAGCGCCATACTTTTTTGTAAATGCTATTTTAACCGCAAAATAATAGGCTAATTTTTAATCACTTTCTTAACCACAACCCTATCATCAAATACAGCCCTAACAACATACATTCCGGCAGGGTAACGGGCAATATCAAAAGTATATAAAGTGCTTGCCATCCCAGAAGAGGGAACATCTGTCTGTGCTAATTTTTGTCCAACTAAATTATACAGCCCAATGCCCCGCAGCCCAACGGGGTTAGGGTAAAATTGAACTTGAATATTACTAGTTGCCGGGTTAGGCGTAACTAAAAATCCGGCGGCTTTTAAATTGGGGTTAATAGTTATGGTACGTACGTTTACATCATCCAGGTAAATATTATTTTCATTTTCTGTAGTATTCCTGAATGCAAGTAAGATATTGCCACTGTTAATGAAGGGCGTTAAGTTCACAGAATCTTTACGCCACTCGCTGGCGGATGGAATAAAAAAGCTTATATCCGCGTTAGCATGCGTAACCAAGGTAGCACCCCATTTTTTATAAAGGCTTGAATAACTTAGCCCACAATCTTTACTTATCAATACTTCCAGCGTATCCCAACTATTATTGGTTGCAGTAGTATCAGTATAAGTTGCAGCGGCTACATTAAAAGTAAAAAAAGCAGAGTCTGTACCACTTAAATTAATAACTGGCAAACGCAGGTAATCTTGCTGCCCGTTGGCGGTATAATTAAAATTATTGATCATCACGCTGTTTGTACCGGTAGTTGCAGCGGTGCTTGCTTTTTTCCAGGTAATTGCGTTATCTGGGTTCACAATATCCCAGCCTGGTGGCGGAAACGTAGTACCCTCAAAGCTTTCGCTTACCGATTGTACCGGTGCATAATATTGTACTGTTGTTGTAAGCGTATCATTTGTTTTGTCCTGGTCGGCGGCTCCATCAGGTAACGATGTATAAATTCGCACTGTATGCACGCCTTCGCTTACAGCAACCGAGGTAAGGCTAACGGTTGCAGAATCTTGTGAAACCAAGGAACCGTTCCATATATAATTTACAGGTGTGCCGTTATCAACTACGGTGCTTATAATTACGGAGGCAAGCATTTGGGATCCTTTGTTCATAATGGTGATAGCAGGTAAAAAACTATTACTGCAAATACGGGCTGGCAGTGCTGTTATAATCCTTGCTTGCGCATCAAATTGATGCCGTACAATGGGCGTGCAGCCGTTAGAAGTTAGCAGGGTTGTCCTGTAAGTTAGTAATGCCGTTTGCATCCTGTCCACCTGGTCGGGCGTAAATAATAACAGGCATTGGTCATTGCTGTAATCCATATAGTCTTCATACAAAATACCATTGCCGCTTGTAGTGCAAGCATCCGTATGAATGCCGGTATAGCAGCCAATCGTAGCATCTGCCTGGTTGGGCGTGTCATCCACAAAATCGCTGCCACTACAATTACCATCTATGCTATTGCTATCATCACCCCAAATATGGTATAGGTTAAAATAATGCCCTGTTTCATGCGTTAATGTTTTACCGCCATTATAGTTTGGGTATTTTGACACGTAGTTTCCGGGGGGTAAAGATTGAAAGCTTATCACCACACCTTGTTCAGTAGTTTCCCCATCGTTGGGAAAGGTAGCGTAGCCTAAAATATCATTGCTCAGTTCGCATACCCATACATTGTAATACCTGCTTTCATCCCACAGGCTAATACCGCCGCCGCTGGCATGCTTAACGCCATTCTTTTCCGCAATAAATGAAGTTGTTGTTGTAGCCGTCCTTTCAATGCCGTTGGTAATATCGCCCATAGGCGTACGTTGCGCTAAACAAAATTGGATATTGCCCTTACCATGCAGTGGCTTAAAAAAACTGGGTATGCCTGTAGAATCAGGGTCAGTACCGGCAAAATCTTCATTTAAAATTTTCAGCTGCTGCATTATTTGCGCATCGGTAACTATTGCAGGGTTGGTTAATACTATATGAAAAACTATGGGCACCGTATAAGTAACATTGTTGGTACCTGCGACTTTCAAAGTATTTTGTTGCTTGTTTACTTTCCTTAGCTGCATCAGCCTGTTAAACGTTTCAAGCTGTGTTGTATACTTAGTCTTAAGCAATGGGTTATTGGCAAAAGTGGCGGCTAAAACAGGCATTGTTGCGCACTTATCTGGTTTGGCTGGTAGCCTGTATTGCTGCGCATACAAGTATCCGGTACTATCTAAAAAAACTACAGCTATCAATAAAAATAAATATTTCATTACTACAGTTTTTTAATATTGTAAAATTATGGCACTTTCAAAATAGCAAAATATAAAATAAGCTAAACGCCATAATGTATCAGTGTATTAAAAGATGGGCTTAAAGCTTTGTTGCTAGAAGCTTAATAAATATACGCCAATGTTGGGATTATATTCGTTGATATTTAAAGGAATTTTTTATTTTATTCAAGTAACTTTAAGAAAGGAACAAGGCGAAATCCTTAACAAACGGTTTGCAGAAAGCGATACTAGTTTTTGTTTTTTTTGTTGCTTTCGCCAGTTATGGACGCTAAAGAATATTATGACTTTATAATTAATATTATTGGTCAGTTAAGGAACTAATTTATTGTTGGACCGCCCAACATACTAGTATTAATTTTTTAAAATAACCTTTACTATATTTTTTCTTGCTACAAGTTTAATTTAAATTTGGTTTGTTTTACATTGGTAGGTTTTACTACTACGTCTCCTCCATTAAAAAGCCAATACCTCTTTATACTGCAAAGTGTTATCACCACCTATTTTCTTATCTAATAAAAAAAACTATTTACGAAAAAATTGTTACGTAACAGTATTTGTTTTGCCAGCATGGCATTATGTACATCAACTGCAAGCTATGCGCAAATTAAAGGAGACCCATAGCCTTCTCAAAAAGTACAGCAGCCAACTGAGCAAAAAACTATTTCTAAATTAAGCCCCGACTTAAAGGAACTGCATGAAAAAATGAAAGCTAACGCACAATCCAGGGCAGGTGGCGGCGGCAATAATACACTGCAAAATTATATGCAGGTAAAGGGCGATAAAGTACTGGTTGATTTTACAGCCCGCAAAAATATTGAAACTGCAAAAGCTGAACTGGTTAAAATGGGCGTTACCATTACAGCTACATTCGGGCGTGTAATTTCGGGTTTTGTGCCTATCAACAATTTGCCTAAGCTGGAAGTTGCTGCCAGTATACGGTTTGTAAAGCCTGCTTATAAGCCAATGCATCAAACAATAAAAGCCAATCTATTAAAACAAGGCAGTAGTTATTCATCGCCCAAGCATCCGTTGTGGAAACCGGTTATAAGCCAGGGTGATACTGCGCAGTTTTCTTACCTCGCAAGAAAGAACTTTCATGTAAATGGGAATGGTGTAAAAGTGGGCATCTTATCTGATAGCTACAATAATTTAGGCACTGCTGAAATTGGTGTGCAGCATGGCGAATTGCCGGGTAAGGATAATCCATTCCGTCATTAAAAACCAGTAGAAATACTATCTGACCTTGATAGCGGCGGCACTGATGAAGGCCGTGCCATGGCAGAAATTGTGCACGATGTAGCACCTGGTGCACACCTTGCTTTTCATACAGCATACAATGGAGAGGGCGATTTTGCACAAGGCATGCAACGGCTTGCAAACCATGGCTGCAAAGTAATTGCAGATGATATCTTTTATCTTGATGAGCCTTTTTTTCAGGATGGCATTATTGCACAGTCTGTTGACATAGCAAAGAAAAGGGGCGTAAGTTATTTTTCTGCAGCCGGTAATAATTTTAATAAATCTTATAGCAGCCCATACCAGCCAACCAATGTAGCATATTTTGGCCCTGATTTTGGTACGGCGCATAATTTTAGCGGCCCCGGAAACCCTCCCCGTTATGCCCAGCCTTTGTATGTGCCCAGTGGTGGTATTATAAGACTTTCCTTTCAATGGGACCAATCATCTTTTGCCGCCAGTGGTGTTGGCGCCGAGAGTGATTTGGATATTTACCTGACAGACATTTACGGAAATATTGTAGCGCAGGCTGCTACCAATAACCTGCTAAGCGGCGAGCCATTGGAGTTTTTAGGTTATTACAACAATACCCCTAATTATACCTTCTTTCTTACCATTATGAAATATGCCGGCCCCGACCCTCATATCTTAAAATATATTTTGTATGATGATGCGCTGTTTTATTTAACCAGGATACCTATACCCGGCATACTATCCCCAACATTGGTAGGCATGCAAAAGCAGAAGGCGCCATTGCAACCGGCGCTGCATTTTATTTGCAAACTCCGGGTTATGGCGTTGATACAGCTGTGGTAGAAGGCTTTTCATTTGAAGGGGGCACGCCAAATTATTACGATATCAATGGTAACAGAGTAGCGCCACAGGTACGTAAAAAACCAAACATCGTTGCGCCGGATGGAGGAAATACTTCCTTTTTTGACCCTTTTGGCAATGGCGATATACCGCAGGATGCCGATACTTATCCTAACTTTTTTGGCACTTTTGCCGCAGCCCCGCATGCCGCTGGTGTAGCTGCTTTAATGATAGCTGCGGAAAAGCTTGATAACATTATCCCCGACAAGATAAAAGGCATACTGCAACATACCGCCAGCGATATGGATGACCGGTTTACTGCTGGCTTCGATAAAGGCTTCGATTTTAACACTGGCTACGGTTTTATCAATGCGGAAAAAGCAGTAAAAAAAGTGAAGTTCCCCAACCAGTTCATTTGCAATTTAAAGCTGGAGCCACTTTGCTCTAACGACCCTAACACGGTGCGTAACTGGAAGATAATAAACCCAAACCCTTTTGCTATGGAAGTAGAATAGTTTGTGCAAGGCAGCTGCCAGCATACAAAGCTAAGTGTTGACCCAGGCGAAACAACTTTTAACACCACAGCCATTAACGCACGAGGCTGCAATGTGCCCAACATAGCAGTATTGGTATGGCTAGATAACTTTGATGCCCCCCATTTTGATGTGGTCTTTAGCACCAGGGCAAAATGCGGCGTCGATAAAATTAGCGATAACAATAGCGACAAGTCAATTACCGTTGTACAAGGCTTAACGCCTGTTGATGCCGCAACCAGCAACCTTGCAGAAGTTTATCCTAACCCATCAACCAGCAGCTTTAAATTATATTTATCGTTAGCTAAAGATGCCCCCGCAAGCATAGATGTGTTAAGTATTGACGGTAAAAAATTACAGTCAAAAACCGCCATTCAATCTAAAGGCGTTATAGATATTGATGCCAGCAATTACAAGCCAGGCTTGTATTTAATAAGCATTACGCAAGGTAGTTTTGTTAAGACGATCAAGGTAATAAAACAATAATTATTCAATCAGGATAACCACAACAGGCTGCTCAAAAGGTAGCCTGTTTTATTATGTAGCCGTTATTGTACGGGCAAATACAGCAGCTATGGTAATCATTGTTGTGCCCTCCCTTTTACGGCATACCTCTGTGGTGCTCCCTAAAATAAATGTAAAGCAGGGTTTGCAGTTGCTGCAATATGTATCAGTGCATCAACTGGTTTTTAGGAGTTGCCCATATGGTTGCTGTTGAAAGTATTTTCGTAAACAGCAACAAAGGCGTAAAGTTTTACGCCATGTTGCAAAGAAGCAAAGTTTTAAAGCAAAAGCGCAAAGCAACATTTTTTTAAGAAACGTTTTGCTATTGTATTTTGCTGGTATTGAAATTTATAGAAGTAAATTTGTAGATGCCTTTTGCTATTTTAATAAATTATATACCTATGAATAAAAGCTTGGATAATCTAATGAAAAGTATACCCTTGTTTATTTTATTAAATTTATTTAGCCAGGTATTATTGCCGCAGCAACCGTTAAAGCCGTTTCCTCAACATGTGTTATATAATACTGGAGTAATTAAGCCAAGCCATGTTAGCCAGCAACAGATGGATGATAGTGTACGAAGTTTTTATGACAGCTGGAAATTGCTGTACCTGCGTAAAGATGCGGGCAAAGGACAATATTATGTTTGGGTAAAAGGCTCAGCGGGCACTATGCAATCTGTAAGCGAAGGGCAAGGGTATGGCATGATAATAGTTTCGCTGATGGCGGGTTACGATACTGCTTCACAAAAAATATACGATGGGCTTTTTGCTTATTATAAAGCACACCCAACCAGCAGCAGCAAGTATTTAATGGCATGGTCTCAAACAAAAACTTTTAAAGACCAAGATGGAAGCTCAGCCACAGATGGCGATATGGATATTGCCTATTCCTTATTGCTGGCCAATGCCCAATGGGGCAGTAACGGCACAATTAATTATTTACAACAAGGGCAGGCAATGATAGCTGCTATACTGCAACAAGAAATTAACCCGGTTAGTTTTTCTGTTATGCTTAGCAATGCGATAATGCCTGACAGCAAAGATTATTTCGATACGCGCAGCTCGGATTTTATGCCTGCCCATTATAAAGCTTTTAAAAATTTTACGGGCGATAGTAGTTGGGATAAAGTAGTTGCTGCCAACTATAAATTGTTTGGTTTTATGCAAAAAAAATATAGCGGGGATGCAGGGCTTGTGCCCGATTTTATACAGCATATTAACAAAAAGCCAGTACCAGCAAAAGCCAATTACCTGGAGAGCCCTTACGATGGGCTGTATAATTATAATGCCTGCAGGGTGCCTTGGCGCATTGCAACAGATTATATTTTATATGGCGATGAGCGGGCAAAAATAATGGTGGGCAAAATAAATAAATGGATTAAAGAAACTACGCAAGGCAAGCCTGATAATATTTCTGCCGGTTATACATTGGCGGGCAACGATATACATGGGCGCTACTTTGAAGCAATGAGTTTTATCAGCTCGTTTGCAGTAGGAGCTATGGTAGAGAAGACAAACCAAACGTGGCTTAATAAATTGTGGGATTATATTTTTAGTTTCCGTATTGGCGAGTACGATTATTATGACAATACTATAAAGATGCTTGAACTGATTATTATTTCCGGTAATTATTGGAGGCCTTAGAGGAATTAAAAATTAAAAATTAAGAATTAAAAATTCTTGCGGTTCTTGAAAGTATTATACTATAAAGGGCTCTTCAATTCGATTAAACAATAAACAAAAAACCAAAAACAATAAACGGTATTTTTGCAAGCAAGATAAAAGAGGAAGCGTATTGAGTAATTATAAAAATATAAAAAAGTATAATAAGGTCTTTAGGCTGCTGAAAGATATTGAGACATCCAGCGTGCGGGGGATGAGGAGTTATGAGGTATTTATCAATTGGCTGCGCAACAATATGACCCGTAACCAGTTCCTCATATTTTCTGGTATATTGGTTGGCTTAAGCTCCGGGCTGGCAGGCGTGCTCTTAAAATTACTAGTACATTATATACAGTTTGTCATTACCAGCAAAGTTCATTTTGAAGACCAGATTGTTTTCTATATCCTCTTTCCATTTTTAGGTATTGTATTAACCACGGTTGTTGTAATGTATATTTTTAAAGGACAGGATAGAAAAGGCATAGGCGCCATTTTGTATGAGATAGCCCGCCATTCCAGTAAAGTAGCGCCCGTAAAAATGTATTCCCAAATTGTGCAGAGTGCCATTACTGTTGGGCTTGGTGGCTCGGCAGGCCTTGAAAGCCCGATTGCCGTAACTGGCGCTGCCATTGGAAGCAACTTTGCACAAACCTACAAACTAGCCTACAAAGAGCGTACGCTTTTACTGGCCGCCGGTGCAACAGCAGGTATTGCGGCAGCCTTCAATGCACCTATTGCGGGTATGATGTTCGCCTTTGAAATTTTGCTTACGGGTGTGGTTTTTTCTGATTTTATACCGCTTGCCGTAGCAGCAGTTTGTGGCAGTTTATTATCAAGGATAATTTTAAAAGAAGAAGTTTTATTTCAATTTACAAGCCGCCATGCGTTTGATTACCATAACATATTTTTTTACCTTGCCTTTGCTATTTTGTGTGGTTTTTATGCACGGTATTTTGTAGTGGTGGCAAAGTTTGTAGAGCATCAGTTCCATCGTTTAAAAATATCAAGGCTACAGCGGGCGGTTGTAGCGGGCATTTTATTATCGCTGTTATGCCTTGCCTTTCCGCCACTTTTTGGCGAAGGGTATGCGGTAGTAAAAGCGCTAAACAACGGGCATGTTGCGGAGATTGTGGAAAACAGTTTTTTTAGGTATTTTAATTATAGCCAATGGCTGGTAG
>JAYVUJ010000590.1:0-4936 GCA_043788035.1 Ferruginibacter sp.
GGTAAATTGATTGGGGAATTTTTTATAGTTGGTTCTGAGAACTTCCGCAGCCTCTTATGTTTTCTTTGCTGCCAGCAACTGGCTTGCGTAACTATTTATGTCACTGATGTTGCCCAATGCGATAGCTTCTTTCATCAAAGAATCAGCAGTGGCAACATTGCCCATCAGGCTTACTATCCTGGCTTTTGCTGATGGCGTAATAAAGTTTTTTTCGCCAACATATTTTGTATTGATAGCATATTCAGCCCATTGCGAAGCTTCTTCTAAATTGGTATTAGTATCGGCACAACATGCCGCAACCTGCATCCATGCCTTGCTTCCGAAGCCTTTGTCGCACTTTAATTCATTGCGAAAAATTGCAAACTGCGCTATATCTACATCCACCTCAACAGTAAAGGGAAACGTCCATTTTTCCCATATCAAAGCAATAGTTGCTGTATTGGCTGTTTGGTTTATAAATTGCTAAGCCGGCCTAATAAATGGGTTAACCTATTTTTCAGCATGCAGCATTTGCGGGAAAGCCCATTTTTTAGCAAGGGCATTAACTACCATCGCTATCCGCTTTGTTTTGGTTGGCTCTGTCTTGGCACTTTCAATCCATTTGCTAAAATAATTTTGGTGAGATGTTTGCAAAGACTTCAAATAAGCCAATGCTTCGGGTTCATCTTCTAAACAATCCATTAGGGCTACATTTAATTGATATTGCTTTTTATCAACAGCTATTTCTACTATCAATAAAGCACCTTTTGTTTTGCCTATATTTTTGCGCATAACCGCATTAAGCGCCAATATAAAATCGCCTTCGCCCATTGGTATCAATGCTACGCCTTCTATTGCATACGCATCCAGCTTGCCTTTTACCCTAAACGATTTTTTATTTCCTGGATATAACTGCTGCGCCATTTTCGATGGGATAGTAATATATGTCCAACCAGTTTTTTCGCCTTGCTTTTCAAACTTTAATATGGTTGCCGTAAGTTTTATCATACCTAACTTTTACAAATTTGTTGTTAATGTAAGCAAACAAAATCACGTTGTTTTAACTTTTGTATGCTTAATTTTATTGCATGGTATACAGCGTAAAAAAAATCCTGCTTCTCATTATTATATTTATAAGTACTGCCGGCTTTGCACAAACCCGCAGTGCAGATTTTAAAGTGATAGACGATTACGTTAAATCTTTAGGTGCCTTAGATACCTTGAACGCTGGCAGCATCAGTTTTATAGTAACCAAAAAATTTCCGGACAATAAAGATAAGGTAAGAGCAATCTTCGATTGGATAGCATACAATATCAGCTTTGATTGTAAGATGTCCAGGAATAATGGCAACGAAAAAAATACATCCGATGATGTATTAAAAACAAGGAAGACAAACGCTTCTGGCTATGCCGCATTGTTTCAGGATATGTGCAGCGTAGTAAAAATTCGTTGCCTGACTGTTGAAGGTTACCTAAAAAATAATGTAGCACAAATTAAGGAAAAGCCGGATGAATTTAACCATACCTGGGATGTTGTGCAACTGGGACAGAGCCCTGAAAGCTGGTTTTATGTAGACCCAACTTTAGGCAGCGGCTACACAGATGATAAGGTTACTGTTTTTACAAAAGCTTACAACGATGCTTATTTTTTTGCAGATAGGACGATATTCAATGCGCAACATTACCCGGATAATAAGGCTTGGTTTTTAGGCAGTGGCCCCAAAAGCGAAAAAGATTTTTTATCGTTGCCCGTGGTTAAAAATGCAGCTTACGAATATCGGGTAAGTGGCTACACGCCTGCTGATGGGTTTATAAAAGCCAATATAAAAAAAGCCGTGCAGTTTAGTTTTAGGGCATCTGGAAAAATAGATATTGTAGCAATATCTATTGGCGAAGAAAAAAAGAAAAAAGTAAAGACGGTAGATTATAGCTTTGATGGCAGTGCTGTTAGGTTCAGTTATAAATTTGAAGAAGAAGAGAGTTTTCCGATAACTATTTTAGTAAATAACAAACCTGTATTGGGCTATATCATTGAAGTAAGCGAGTAAAATAATTAACTCATAACATAAAAAAAGACCGGTACTACACCGGTCTTTTTTTATGTTATCTTTTCTATTAAAGTAATGCTTTAACCTTATTTTCTAACTCTTCGCCTTCCAAATTAACAGCAACTATATTGCCGGCCTTATCTAACAAAAAAGTGTTAGGTATGGCATCCACGCCATATTTCTCTGCTATTGGCGAGTTCCAGCCCGCTATGTCATTTACCTGGGTGTAGGTTATTTTATCCTGTCCAATGGCTCGTATCCAATCCTTCTTTTTACTATCGATAGATACGCCAAATACTTCAAACCCCTGAGTTTTGTATTTATTATAAAGTTTAATTACAGTGGGTATAGAGGCTCGGCAAGGACCACACCAGCTCGCCCAAAAATCTATCAGCACTACTTTGCCTTTTAAAGATGACAGCTTTGTAGTGCCGCCCTTTACATTTGGTAAAGAAATTTCAGGCGCCGTTTGGCCTATTTTAATTTGTGCATTGGCTATTGAGCCCAGCAGAAGGCAGGCTACTGCAATAAAAGTACTTTTCATTGGCAACAATTTTTTTTTCTAAATAATGATAATATAAATTTTAAAATCTTCGTCATCTTAATAAACATTAAAAATGGTGTACTCTAGCCTTACAAAAATACCCTGGGGCGACGAACGTTGAAGGTTTTTTATCAGCGCATACCGGTAACCCAAATCTACAATCATCCTGCTGTTAAATACCAATTGTGCGGCAGGCGCTATGTCCAGGTAATTTCTTCCGGTTTGCAAATTAGACTGCCCTAATAGTTCCAACATCAAATTTAAATTGGTTTGATTGTAATTCGTATATTCTTTTGGCAATATTAATTTACCGATAGATACTGTATAATTTATTGCATTGCGGTTGTTATCGCCCCATAAAAATTTTTCACTGCCATTATCCGTAGCATGCAAAAAAGATGTGCTGGCTGATAAAGCTGTTTTATTGATAAGCTGCGTGGCAACAAATCCACCTTCGTACCCACTGTTAAAACCGGTAAGGTCAATAGCTGGCTGCAGGATGGCGCTGTTGTTTAAACTATATTTTCCGTAAGCCGATAACCGAAAATGATTATGGATATCATCAACACTAAGTACACGGTATTTTAAATATAGGCTGCCACCATTGCCGGTAAATTTTGAATTATTGTTACTGAAAAATGCGGAAGCATGCGCCATTATTTTTCTGGATAAGCCCCACATAATTTCTGGGTTTAAATAGTAGTTTAATTTATCTGCCGCGTTGTTTTTGATAAAGCTATTGTTGAGCCTAAAGCCCATACTTTTAGCCGCCATATTACTCGCAGGTTCTGTAAAAACAAACAGCTCCTGCGCAGCAGCATGCCTGGCACAAAATACCAGGACAAGCAAAAATATCTTTCTCATCAAAAAAATTTTGGGGTGAAGAAAAGAGTTACGAGCTGCAAGCTGAAACTTATAACTCATCACTTATAACTCATAACTTTTAAATGGTTGCCTGAAATACCCTGGCTCCCATCTTAAGCCCATCTTTAATGCAACAAGCCGCCGCAACACCAGTTTTATAACATTCCATGCTTGTGTATTTTCCATTGGCTTTATATGCCTTAGACGTAACATATCCTTTATCTATCAGTTGTATAGATTTATTGCCATCCAGCACCTGGTCTTTTATATTTAGGAAATGAAACGTAGTGCCATCAACGGTTACAAGCCTATCGTTCACTAATTGCACTCTATCAAAATAAATGGTAGCTGTAAAATTTGCCACAAAAAACCCGGCATCTTCAACCTTCTTTTTAAGCTTGTCAAAATCTACGGCAGCGCCTGGCTTAAAGGTTATTTCAAACGTAGAGGTTTTTATGTTGGCATCTACATTTTGCACAAAATCAATTGAGCGTAATGATTTATTAATGGCATTGCTGCACATGCTGCAGGTTAAGCCACTGGCTTGTATAGCCACTTTGGTAACTTGCGCTTTGGTTGCAAATGAACACAATAGCGCAGCTATGAAAAGTATATTTTTCATAAATGAGTTTTAATGATTGAAAATAAAATGGTTCGTTCTTATTGTTTTTTGCCGGTAACTGCCGCATCTTCCTTCCTTTCATATTGACAGCATTTATCTAACTTGATATAAGCTGCATTACTGCCTTTTATATCTTGTGTGTCGTACCCAACATTAGCAATTGCTTGTTGAATTTTTGCAGATGAGGTTTTGGAAGTATTATACGCTAATTGTAATTCTTTGGAATCTTCGTTCCAGATCGCGGTAGTAGCGCCGGCAGCTTTTGCCGCTTTTTCAATGTGCTTTTTGCAACTGCCGCAGTTGCCCCATACTTTGATGGTTTCTTTTTTTACGACTGTTTGTGCATTGGATAAATTGGTAAATAAACTACCAGATAAAATGGCGAGGAATATGATTAATGATTTCATTTTAAAAATTGTAAGATTGTAAATTGATTGGTGGTACACAAATCTATACCACATTACTTTGTGTAATAGTAAAAAAATCAACTTAATTTCAAATCCTGAAAATGCAATTTATTATACAAATAGAAGGAGTAGTATAATTTGGAGGAGAATAATTCTGTACTTTTTTATCAGCAGTGGTACCGGTTAATAGCCAGTTATAAGTAGTGTAATTAGGAAAGATAGCAACATCAGAAAACCCGAGATCAACCTCGTTTGACACCGTTTTATGCGCATCTTTTAATTTGTAAAACTGTTGCTTATCGTGGCAGCAGCCTTTTTTTTCCGTCATGCCGCACTTGCTGCATTTGCTATTTTCTGCTCCGTAAAATTCTACACCGCTTTGTTTGCCCATGCAATAATGTATGTCCATGGCAATTCCTGATGAGGAACACATGTACAAAATTGCTAGTAAAGCGACGGTTATCTTTTTCAT